>WQXD01000085.1 GCA_009785015.1 Oscillospiraceae bacterium
CCAAAGCCGCTGAAAAAATAGCGATAGGTGAGAAGATAACAAAAGGACACGGCGCGGGGGCGAATCCCGATATAGGAGTAAAAGCGGCCGAGGAAAGCGCGGAGGAGATCGCAACTTCGATAAGGGGAGCCGACATGGTTTTTATCACGGCGGGCATGGGAGGAGGAACCGGGACGGGCGCCGCTCCCGTGATTGCCAAGCTGGCCCGGGAACAGGGCATACTCACCGTGGGTATAGTCACCAAGCCGTTCGCTTTCGAAGGGCAGAGGAGGGCGCAGCAGGCAAACAAAGGCATTGAGGAGCTCAGAAAGCAAGTGGACTCTCTGATAGTCATCCCAAACGAACGCCTGAAAATCATTTCGCAGGAGAAGATAACCCTGATGAACGCTTTCCAGAAAGCGGACGATGTTTTGAAAACGGGAGTACAAAGCATATCCGACTTGATAAACATCCGCGGATACATAAACTTGGATTTCGCAGATTTGCAGTCCGCCATGCAAAACGCGGGGCTCGCGCACATGGGGCTCGGAAGCGGCAAAGGCAAAGAAAAAGCGGAATTGGCGGCGACGATGGCCACTTCATCGGCCCTGCTCGAATCTTCGATAAAAGGAGCTAAGAAATTGGTCGTAAATATAACCGTTTCGCCGGATATAGACCTGGAAGACACGGACGTGGCCATGACAAAAGTCCGGTCCGACGCGCACCCGGAGGCCGATATAATATTCGGCGTGGCGTTTGAAGCCGACATGGAAGACGAAATGAAGATTACTATAATAGCGACCGGATTCGACGAGACGGGATATGACGAAGAAGCAGGGAGCGCCGGTTCGCTTTCAGGATTGGACAGAGCAAGAAGCGCCCCCGTTTATCAGCCGATGGCGGCCACTCAAAAAAGCGCGAAACCCCAAAGCCGGGAAAAAGCGGATCAATCCAAAACCAATTCCAAAGAAAAAGAGAGCTCTCCTTCGGAGGAAGACGATATCGGGGATTTTGACAGCGTCATGGATATCCTCAAGCAAAACAAGAAAAATCTCTACGACGAGTAAAATTTTTTAATATTTCTCGCAAATCCCTTGCAATTCGCGTTATAATGTGATATAATGTACCGTAGTGTATCCATAATTGCATTTTAACTTCAGAGGGGAGGTTGTTTTGTCGTGGCAAAATGTGAATTTTGCGGGAAGGGCGTTTCTTTCGGGCACAATGTGTCGCATTCCGAGAGGAAAACAAACAGGGCCTGGAAACCGAACATAAGAAAAGTAAAAGCTCTTGTAAAAGGTTCGCCCAAAACGGTGAGCGTGTGCGCCCGCTGTTTGAAGACGGACGGGACTGTGACGAGAGCTTTGTGATGGGGGTTTGTCAAGTCGCAAATATAAGAAGACGCATGAAAATATCGAAAGTTGTCAGCGCGTCTTTTTTGTTTTGGTCATTCCATCACCATCGAAAGGCCGTAATAATTGATCGAATCGTTGTTTTCGTATTTTATTTCTATCACGATATTTCCTTTTTTGTCGATGACCCCGACATTGTTTTCAAGCCTCACGATAGCCAGCCCGGATTCGAAATCCGATATCGCGTAATACTGCGGGTTTATTATATATCTGCCTTTTTTGTCTATGACCCCCCATTTGTCCCCCACGGAAACCGCCGCAAACCCGTTTTTGAAATTCCTGTACCCGGCAAACTGCGCGCTTATCACTTTTTCGCCTTTTTTATTTATCACAAAATAGGCGCCGTCATCTTCCGCAGCGAAAGCCAGCCCTTCGGAAAAATCGGAACAATCCGAATACGCGGCGTATATCACATAAGCGCCTTGTTTATCTATATACCCGTACAGCCCGTTTTGGCTTATTCTTGCCAAATCTTCGGAAAAAGCCGCCGCGTTTTTAAATTTAAAGCCGATCACCGTTTTGCCCTTTTTGTCTATATACCCATAATTGTCGCCTTTTTTGGCCAAAATGAGCGGATTGACAAACGATTTATCCGTCTTCTGATATTCGATTTCGGTTATATTCGCGCCTTTTTTGTCGATGAGGCCCCACAAACCGTCTTTTTCCACCGCCGCCAGCCCGTTTGAAAAATTGGAGGCGGCATCGTATTGCGGGTTTATTTTTAAAACGCCTTTTTTGTCTATATATCCCCACAGACCGCCGATTTTTACAGCGGCCAAGCCTTCGTTGAAACTGTACGCGTCCCCGAATTTCGCCGGGATTTCGAAATCGCCGTCCGTATTTATATATCCGTAATTGCCGTCAATCGACACCACGGCCAATTTTTCCGAAAAGGCGCGCGCCGAATCGAAAGACATGCTTATCCTTTGATTCCCCGTTTTGTCTATATATCCGTATTTGCCCGCCGAACAGACGGCTGCGAGTTTTTCGGAAAACGAATATATTCTCTCATCGTACCGGGGAGCAACCATTATCTTCCCCGTTTTGTCCATGAACCCGAATTTGCCGCCTTCCATGAATGAAAACCCGACGAGCTTTAATTTGCTGTTTTTCGGAAGATTTCCCGCAAGCAGGTTTACAAATACGATAAACAGTATGACGCAAACCAAAATCAGCAGATTGTTGTTTCTCAATTTTTTGTTTTGTTTGTCAACAGGCATACCCAATCACCCGCCAAAGATATAAAAATATAATGATATATATATTTTAAAATATAGCGTATGTTTTGTCAAGCTTTATTTTTAATTTTGGCCTCCAAACACTTGACATTTTGATCAATATCGTATATAATCAAAGTAAACTGTATTTACTTTGATTTTTGGTTTGTTAAAAAGGCGGGGAATTTGAAATGGGAGACACGAACAAAATAAAGGAATTGAGCTTGGGCAAAAAAATACGCCAGATAAGGATAGACAAAAAAATAACGCAGCAGGAGCTTGTGGGGGATTTCATCACCCGCAATATGCTGAGTCAGATCGAAAACGATGTCGCCAGCCCCTCAATAAAAACGCTTCAGAAAATAGCGGAGAGCCTGGAAGTTCCGTTGTCTTTTCTGATGACGGGGGAGCACGACGAAGAATTCAATAAAAACTACGAATTTGACGACATCGAAACGATAAGCATAAAAGCCAAAAAAGTATATTTCGCGGGCGATTACAGGGAATATATCGATATAGCCGAAAATTACCCTCAGATAACCGAAAATAAGGAGAATGCGCTAATTCTGGGGATAGCGTGTCTGGAGGCGGCGCTTGAGGCTTTTGTCGGCGGCGACAAAAGCAAATGCCTTGAATACTGCAAAAAAGGAGAATCCTGCGCAAATAATCTGGGCGAGCTTTTCGCGGGCAGGCATATAAAGCGCCAGACGGAACTGTATAAATATTTGTGCCAGCCCGTTTTGACAGAAGACGGGGAGGAATACAGATCCGCGAAAGCCGGCGTCAATTCCGACAATTTCATAAAAAAAACGTTTGACGAAAACGGGATATGCAGGCAAAACATACTCGCGGCGAACAGAGCCCTGAAAACAGGCGACGCCAGAGAAGCCATAGACTATCTGCGCGAAGCGGAGACATATTTGGAAAATTTCGCCAAACATCCCTACAAAAAGGATTTATACAAACTGTTTGAAATGGTTTTCGTAAAAAACGAGGATTACAAAAACGCGCATTTGTACAGCTCCAAAATTCTGGAGCTGTACACCGAGCAAAACAAAAACAACGAAAGAGAACTGTAAAAAATGAAAGACAACGATTTAAAAGGCTATTTCGCCAACAGAGAACTGTCCTTTTTGAATTTCAACAGGAGGGTGTTGGAAGAAGCGGGTGAGGCGGAAGTTCCGCTATTGGAAAAATACAAATTTATCGCCATATTCCATTCCAATCTGGACGAATTTTACATGATCAGGGTGGGCAGCCTGTATGAAAAATCCCTGCTGTGCGACGAGGCGCTCAACGACAACAAAACGGGCTGGAGCCCCGAGCGGCAGCTCAGGGAAATTTACGGCGCGACCGGGGGCATATACGAAAAAGCGGACAAGATGTTCTGGGATACCACCGCTTTGCTTGAGGAAAAGAATATAAAATACTGCAAATTTGAAAATCTCGGCGAAAACGAAAAAAAATGGCTCAAAAGTTATTTCAAGCGGGAGATCATGCCGCTTTTATCCCCTCAGATAATAGACTCCAAACACCCTTTTCCCCATTTGTTCAACAAACAGACATACGTGCTCTTAGAAATAACCCACAACGGCAAAAATTCATACGGTATCATATCCCAAAACAAAAATATAGAGAGAATAATCAAAATCCCGGGAGGTCCGGATGAAAATAAACCCGCCTACAAATATATCCTGTCTGAGGATATCATATACCGTTACGCGAAAGAACTTTTCAAAAAACATAAAATCATCTCGAAATTCATAATACGGATAACGCGGAACGCCGACATGACCGTCGAAAATTCGTTTGCCGACTACGAGAGTTCCGACGTCAATATAGACTACAGGGCGTATATGAACGAAACGCTCAAAAAAAGGGGCAAGCTGGCCCCTGTCAGAATCCAGATATCCGACGCCTATAAAAACAGGCTGAATGCCACAAAAAAATATCTGTGCCACAAATTGAATTTGAGCGAAGCGCAGGTGTTTGTCACGGGGGCCCCGCTCGACATGAATTTCATTTTTTCGCTCGGGACCAAAATAGAAAAGGCAAATATGCAAATTCCAACGCACGATATGTCATACCGTCCGATCAATCCCATATTTCCGAAAAAAATCGACGGGGCAAATTCCGTGACCAAAACCATAGAAGCGGGAAAGGATATATTCTTGCATTTTCCCCGCCACACGATGAAGGCGTACCTGAAGCTTTTGGAGGAAACGGTGTACGACCAAAACGTCATGAGCGTGAAAATAACGCTCTACAGGCTGAGCGAAAATTCGCAGATCATAAACTATCTCTGCAGGCTCGCCGAAATGGGAAAGGACGTCACGGTGGTAGTCGAGCTTCAGGCGCGCTTTGACGAGGAGAACAATATAAACTGGTCAAAAAGGCTCGAGGAAGCGGGCTGCAATGTCATATATGGGATAGACGGGTATAAAATCCATTCGAAAATAACGCTCATAACAAAAAAATCCGGCAACGACATAACATATATAACCCATATAGGAACGGGCAACTACAACGAAAACACCGCCAGATTGTACACCGATGTGGGAATTATCACCTCTGACGAAAATATAGGGGCGGACGCGCTGAAATTTTTCAATTCGATCACCACGGCCGACCCCGCCGACGACTACAAGTGCCTCTTGGTGGCTCCCCTGCGCTTCAAAAGCGAAATAATAAAATTTATCCGGTCCGAAGCCGAAAACGTGGCGGCGGGCAAGGGCGGGCACATAAAATTAAAAATGAATTCCCTGACGGACAAGGAAATAATGGAGGAATTGGTAAAGGCCTCCCAAAACGGCGTGAAGGTGGATTTGTTGGTGAGGGGGATATGCTGCCTGCTCCCAAAAATCCCGGGCAGGACCGAAAATATAAAAGTGATAAGCGTGGTGGGCAGGTTTTTGGAACATTCGCGCATATTCATATTCAAAAATAACGGCACATATATAAGCTCCGCGGATCTGATGACCAGAAACACTTCGAGGCGGCTTGAAATCGCCGCCCCGATATTCGACGAAAAGATAAAAGCCGAGCTCGAGCGCGTATTCGATTTGTATTTCGCGGACAATGTAAAAGCGCGCGAGATCTGCCAGAACGGCGCCTATAAAAAAGTGGGGGATCTTTCAAACGGCCGCACCGACGCGCAGGACGAATTATTTGTAAATATCAAAAACAATCCGGTTTTTGATTAAAATTTCAAGCAAAAAAATAACCCCGCCGGAGCTGTGCGCCGGCAGGGGTTGTTTTTGATTTTTTTTGCCGCCTTATTTTACCGCGATTTTTTTCCTGAGCACGACAAAAGCCGAGGCCGCCAAAAGCGCCAAAACCACAAGCCCGAAGTCACCCGTGACCGGAGCAGCCGGGGTGGCCGGAGCCGGCGCTGCCGGTTCCGCTGGGGCGGCGGGGGCCTCCGGGGCCGGGGCCGGAACGTCGGGTGCGGGTTCTGGGTCGGGTTCCGGCGGAGGAGGAGGGGCGACATAGGTGAGCTCGTCGAGCAGGGTGATTTTGGCGAAGAGCGAGGCGTCCTTGCTCCGGTTACAGCCGGATGAGTACTCAAAGCCCTGCCTGTTGCCGTCGTCGGAAATACCGAACATGAAGTTGAATCCGAACACGGTGCCCGCAGCGGGAGTGGCGGGCAGGAATGTGGTCCACGGGATGGACACTTCATAGTTGATCTTGCCGCCGTCCAAGATGATGGAATAGTTGTGGCCCTCGATCATCTCGTATTCGTCCCTGCCGTTGGAGTCGGAGCCCTGCGCCCAGATGTTGGAGAGCTGGCGTCCGGACACGTGGTTTCTCGCCAGGCCTATCTCGAGCCTGTCGCCGCCTTCGGCGTCAGCGGTCGAAGCTGAAATCTGTATGCACGACTGGTTCCAGATGTTGCCCGTGTCGTCGGGGTCGTCGTGCTCGCAGTAGTAGTACTGCGAACCGTTGCCGCTGATGAACACATAGAGGTTGTTCGCGTCATAGGACATATAGAGCTCGGGGATGTTCGCCACCAACCAGGCGTCGTAGTCGGAATCGGTGTAGAAATAGAAGTCATCTTGGACCGTCTCTATTTTGGCGTAGGCTTCAGCGTCGAGTTTGCCGTCTATGACAGGGGTCGCGGCCGCTTTTTTCACGGAGGTTTTGATGTTCTCGTTTACCAGCTCTATTTCCGCCGACACGGCGAGCGGAAGCGCGGCAAACGCTAAAACGAGTACGATTGCTATGAATTTTTTCATGGTGTGTTGATTCTCCTTTTATTTACTTTTTAAACAACCCCGCCGGATTCAATATCCGGCAGGGCTGTTTTTTTCTATAGAATTATTTGACTCCTATTTTTCTTCTGGCGATGACAATGCCCAGAGCGGCGATTATCAACACTGCCGCGAAAGTGACAACGCGCATATCGCCCGTGACCGGAGCTGTGGGGGTGACAGGGTCAGCCGGAGCGGCCGGAGCTGCGGGTTGTTCGGGGGCGGCCGCTGCGGGCTGCTCTTCCGGGGCCGCGACGGGCTCTTCGGGAGCGGGAGGACCGGCCATGGCGCCGCCGAGGGTTATTTCAGCGAAATACTGGGCGTTTTTGCCGTTGCCCGTACATCCGGAAGCTATCTGGGTATGAATGTGCTCGCTCAGGGCTTCGTCGCCCTGGGCCATGACGACGTTCCAGCGCAATTTTCCGCCTTCCGCGAATTTATCGCCCGAATAGAACGATGAAACCGGGATTCTCACTTCATAATTGAGCTTTTTGCCGTCGCGCACTATCTGGAAATCCGTGCCGCCGACAGCTTCAAAATCCGCTTTTGCGTCGGGATACTGGGCCCATGCGACAAACTGCAGATCCCCATTGCCGAAATTGTTTTTGCCCAAGCCTATTTCCAACCTGTCCCCGCCTTCGTCGCCTACGTTGGCCACGCTGACCTGGATGCACGAGCGCTGCCAGATGCTGCCGTCGCCGTCGTCCATCTCGTTGTAGTACCTCGCTTCGCTGTCCGCTTCAAGCGAGTGGAAGAAATAGAGGTACTCTTCGTCGTATGAAGCGTACAGGTCGAATTTCAACCCGTAGGACCAAACTTTCCTTTCGTCGTCGTCGCCGTATTCATAAGATATGTCGCCCGGCTGGACGTCGATTTTGACATAACCGTACTCGTCGAGCTTGCCGTCGATAACCGGTTTTTCATAATACTTCTGGAATGTATAGAAAACGCCCGGACCTCCTTCGTTTTCGTCGTTTGCGCCGAAGTCAATGGCCAAAACCGGAACACTCAACAGAAATGCCGCGAGTAAAACTGCGATGATCTTTTTCATAATAAAACCTAAACCCCTTTTTTAATATTTTTGCCATACGATGAGTATGTACAATTTTAATCTTATTGTATCACGCCGATTGACAAAAGTCAATAGATTAATAAAATTTTTTTAAAATTTTTACAACACAAAATGAACGAATTGTAATTTGAACTTCAGCTTGAATTTTAATTTCTTTTGGCACTCCGAGCGGAGCGCCTCGATGAAGTCATAGACTTCGAGCCGTTCCCCGTCGGTTATTTCATGCGCGCTGTAACGCGCCTTCTGCATTATGACCGCGATGCGGGTCCAGCCTTCGGGGTCGATCATGGTGAAATTCGGCGCGACCCTCGCCGCGAAATCCTTCAGCCCCTCCTCATTGTGCATCACAAATCCGCAGTATTTCAAAAAAACCAAAAGATAGGAGAGCATCTTCAAAACCGCCGTATTCGTTTTGGCCGCCTTGAAATTTCTAAATCTGCCCGAATTGATCATGATATTTGCCGCATATACGCCGCCGCAGGCGACAATCAACGCTACGATAACCCAGAAACCGGCGGGCAGGGCAATTTTGGGTTCATCGGACAAATCTTCATCTTCTTCCTCTTCGGGTTCCGTCGGCATGACGGGCGACTCGTAACTGGGCAGCCGGATGGGCGGATTGTAGACATAAACTTCCTGGTCGGAGACTTCGTCGTTGTATGAAACCGTGGGCTCGAAGGGGAGCCAGCCGATTCCCCTGAAATACACTTCGGGCCAGGCGTGTCCGTTGTAGTCGTAGATTATGATATACTCCAAGCCGTTTTCATCGCGGATTTTTTTGGAAGCGTCCACCAAATAGCCCTCCGCGTATCTGGAGGGTATGTCGAGAGAGCGCAGCATCGAGACCATGGCGGAGGCGTAAGCCGTGCAATACCCTTCCTTCTGGTCGAACAAAAAATTATACACGAAATCCGCCTTGGTATCCGCGGGAATTATGGGGTTTAACGTGTAGGTATAATTCTGAGCCAGATATTTTTCGACGGCGAGCGCTTTTTCATAGTCGGTCGGAAGCCCCCGTGTTATCTCGAGCGCCAGATTTTTGACTTCCGCCGGGAAGTTTTCGGGGAGTGTCAAATAGTACTCGCGCGCGAAAGCGGCGTACAGCACCTCCGAATCCAAAAAGTCCTGATTTACAAATCCCCCCGCTTCACCGCTGTATATATTATACCGCACCTTGACGATGTCGATTATCTCGTCGTATTTGTGGGGTATGTGTATATAGCCGTGGTATTGCGGCTCGTCTGCGAGCTCCGGGGAAGGCGCGGAATACTCGATAAACGAGCCCTCCTCGTTGAGCGTGTCGAACCTGCGCTCCGACATCGAAGTGAATTGGCTCCTCGAAAAAAACTGCGCGTCGGGCATCGATCGCTGCAATTCGTCCGGGTTTAACAGCGACAAAAACTCCTTTATATCCGACGATGTGTCCGTTTTTGAGCGGTAATAATCGAGGTATTGCTTCAAATCGTCCGTAGCGACCGTTCCGGCCCTGTTGAGCACATTGTCCACAGAACAAAAATCGACCGTATATACCGGATATTGAAACAGGGAGTTGGTTATCTGCACGTATAAATCGGCGTTTTTCTTGAATTTGAACTGGCCTCCCCCGTAACTTTCCGGATCGTGGAAATAGGGTAAAAACGAGCGTTTGCCCCCCGCCACGAGATGCTCGATTTTCAGCTTGTCTTCTTTTAATTCCGCGCCCCTTCTCTGGTAGGAAGCGCCGAATATGTCCTGCATGCTCTCGGTGAACAGCCTGAAAAAATTCTGCTCTCCCGCATAGCGAAATCTCGGCAGCGGCGAGGAAGCCGCCAGGGCGTCATATGCCTCTATCTGTTTTTTGTCCGCTTCCAGCCACATGCTGCCCGTGTATATGGTCCCCGTCCAGCCTTTCAGGTATATCGCCCCGCTTTTTAAGTACAATACATTCGTGTCCGTGGCGGAAGTGATTTTCAAAATGGGCTTGTCCTTGAATTTGGCGCCCCCGGGCCGGTACAAAAATCCCCCGCCCATACCCCCGTTATAGCCGCCGTAGACGCTCGCGTCGGAGCCCACCAATGTATATTCCACAGTCGAAGTCAAAAAATCCATCAGTTTTTCGGGCATCGACAAGTCGAATTTCGCCTGCGGCGAGATAAAAGGCTGAACCGCCGTGACCGCGAAAAACGCCGTGACAAAAGCGAAAATACCGGCATAGCCGCTCTTCACCGAAAATCTTTTTTTGTTTTGTATATTGTTTTTGAATTTGATGTTGAGCCGCTCTGCGAAGGGCTGCTTGGAAAATTCCTTTTTTTCGGTTTGCCTCTGCAGCCTGCCTGCGGCCGTTTTTTCCTTTGTTTCGATTTTGAGGCGCTTTTTTTCCGCTTTTATCGGATCGTGAAAGGCGTCTTTTTTTGATGACCGGCTTTTGACTATATTATCGGACTTATTTGATTTGGAACTTTTTTTGCTTTTGGTCGAGGAGGAATTTTTTAAATCGTTCAACCCGTAAATCATAAAAAACAGCCGCTCATTCGGGGAAACGGATTTCAGCTGCCGGATCAATTTGTCGAGCGTTATGAAATTCTCGTTTCTGTTGGGCGATTTTACGATGGTTTTTATTTCCGATTTGATGGATTTTATATTTTGCCGGTATTGTTTTTTGAAAGCTTTGAGTTTGATTCGGGCGAGTTTTTTGTCGGGGATCGTATTTTCCTTGGTTATGACATATGCCATATGGCCCGATTCGAATATATTTATCGCGAATTGGGAAACCCAGAATGAAGCCACAAGGGAAAAGGCGAAATACGGAGGTATCAGCCCGTAGAAAAACCCGGGGAAGACCACCGCTACCGAGACAAGCAGGGAATATATGATATTTTTTTTCGAATACACGAAGTAACAAAACAAAGCCGCGAGCAAAACGGCCAGCAGAGCCGCCGTGACGTTCAAATATCCCGCAGTGGTTTCATTTACGGTTTCAGCGAGCTTGTTGTCCACCACGATCCGGTATCCCGCCTCCTGTATTCTGTACAGGCACAGGTTCAGGCTGTAATACGCCGCTTCCGGTATGTTGTAATTTAAAATCACATACAGCGCCCCTCCACCTGCCGCAATCAAAAAGGCGAGCGCGGTGAAAATTCTCGAGGGCAGAAAATATATCAGCGTAAAAAACAAAACGGAGACCGTCAGAACAAGCATAATTCCGGCCATATTCAGTTCGAGCTCAAAGGAACCGGTCACGCACAGAATCAAACCCGCGCAAACCGCGAAAACGCATAAAAACAAAAACGCCACCCCGAAAAAAGAACCCGCCCTGCTCATATTCCCGCTCGCGTCGAGGTATATTGTCTTCACCGCCGGCTTGACCGGCGCCGTATTTTTTTCGGGGGTATTTTTGGCCGGATTGTTAAAACCGATATTATTCATAGCAATCAAAATCTCCGCTTCTATATATTATTTTTACTATATCACCGAATACACTTCGTTTAAAAAGCCCTCAATCCCGCTGCCGCCGAAATTCTGCGCGCCTTCGCCCGAAAATTTCACCGCGGAAACATTTGCCAGGCAGAGCTCATTCACAAAATCGGAGATTTCCGCCTGGTTTTTCAAATCCACGCAGAGGCAGTTGACGTCGCAGTCGTCAAAAGAGGCGAGAGAGGACAGGATATCGGCGGTGTTTATGTCCAAGCCCTGGTTTACCACGTATATGATTTTGGCGTGGGTGTCGCATATTTCCTGATTTTTGAGGATTGTTTCGGCGGTTATGCCGTCAAAGGAGACCTGGGAAACGGCCAAATGGCTGAAAGCGGTGTTGAATTCGGAGAGCGTGGATATCTCATACCACACAACACAGCTGTCAAGGGTGTCGTACCAGTACAAAACGCAGCTTTTGCCCTCATAGACGCATTTTAATGCGAGGGCGAGCGAAGCCTCGACCACGGCGTCCCCGCTGTCCTCCCACAATTCCGAATCCTCGAATTCGTGGGCCTGCATGTCGGCGATGATCATTATGTTGTTGTCGTTCGGGCGGTCGTAGACTTTTACGATCAGGTCGTCTTTTTTTGACGAAAGCTTCCAGTGCACCGAATTTATGTTGTCGCC
>WQXD01000086.1 GCA_009785015.1 Oscillospiraceae bacterium
ACGCGATTTTTTAAGCCTGACTCCCTTTTTTTGACTTTTAGGGTGTCGCTTTCCCGCTGTTTTGTCTCGCTTTTACCTGTCGCGGGACACAGCGGTAAAAGTTACAGAATGGCTTGCGGAAAAAGGGTTTTTACAAAACATTGCCGGAAGCAAACGCAAAACATTGACGGATAAGTCGTCGCTGATAGGGATAACGCAGGAAGAACGGATATCGTCATACGACAATAAAGCATATATTATAAATTTATACGGCAGGGAAACGCAACAGTTTATCATTGAACATATACGTGACATATCTTTGAAAATGCTGTAGACATCTTCAGTTTATCCATTCTTCAAACTTCCAATGAGTATTAACAAAAATTACACCATAATTTTCGTGAATATTCCGCAAAATTACACTAAAACAATGTACGATATTGATGAAGATTGTTAATCAAATTATGCGTTCTTGCTGACGCTGTATAAATCTTCGCCCGCAAATGAAATACCCCCGGCTTCGCCGGGGGATTTTTAATGGATCGGAATTTTAAACCTCACCGCTTCTTATTTCGATGAACCTTACGATGAAAGCCGCAGTTTCGGCTCTCGTCGCATATTCCTGCGGGTCGAACACATTGCCCGGTTTTCCGATGACAATCCCTTTCATCACACACCAACAAACTGCTTCGTATGCCCATTCGGATATTTCCGCCTTATCTTCGAAATCGAGCAGGAACATCCACATGCCCTTAAAACCGCCCCCGTTATATTGAATGTAGCGGTAGAGTATAGTCACCATTTGTTCGCGGGTTATTTCGTCATCCGGTCCGAAAAGACCATCGCCGTAGCCGTTCACTATCCCGTTTTCCGCAGCCCACTTCACAGCTTCCGTGTACCATGTGCCCTCCGCCACATCGTCGAACGGATTGAATAACCCGCTCACTTCGGGGCTGCCTGACATCCTGTAAAGTATGGTAACGAGCATTCCCCGTGAAAGGGTCATGTTCGGGCTGAACAGCATGGGATTTGTGTTTGTACCAATCATCAGGCCATGAGTGTATGCGAACATCACATCGTCATAGAACCAGTCGCTCTCCTTTACGTCCTCGAACGGGTTGCCAAATGCTATATAATACTCAAGCGGCAAATCGGGATCAAGCACAATTATCATATCTTCGTAAATATCAAAAGTGAATTCGCTTTCAAGAGTGATCGTGCCGCCGCCGCTCCCTTTCGGAAAGCTGATTTTACCGTCGTCGGTAATCACCGTTCCTGGAGGAACCGTGATTGTGTTGCCTTTCGGCATTTTGATTTTGCCGCCGCCGGGTAACGTCCATGAACTGTCGTCATTCTTTACAGGTTCTTTTCCGTCGGGAGTTTCTATTGTGTAGTCGTTTGGAAGCGTGACAGTCTTTTCACCGTCATCACTTTCATCACTTTCAGGTTGCTTCGGTTTTTCTACTTCCGTCCAATTGGCGTAGATGGTAACATCTTCTGTTACCGATGAGTTGAAATCATATGATTTCGTCAGTGCGCTGTCGGAGTACCACCCGCCGAAAACAAAACCGTCTTTTATCGGGTCGGCCGGTTTGACGGCTTTGCCGTTCTGTGCCAAATTTTGACTGTTTACCGAGTTTCCGCCATTGGTATCGAATGTCACGGTGAAATAAGTTACGCTGAGTTCGCCGATGCTCACGCTCGTAAATGCCGCTTCTATGGTGTGTGACTTGATAACACGAGTAAATGTATAGCTTGAAACTGCGCCTACGCTTATGCCGTCCGCTTTTACGTCGCTTATACGGTATCCGCCGCTTGCGGTTATCGCAAACGTCTGATCTTCGCCCGCTTGTACCCGAACCGTATCGGAGGGTGTGATGTTCCCGCCTGTACCCATTATAACGGTGATATCAAATGTTTTATTGGGATAAATTATTGCACCGCCCGGAATTGTTATCACCGTTCCGCCCGGCAGTTCCGTTTCCTCTCCACCAGGATCGGTGATTGTGCCGCCCTTGCCGTCCGGGAACGTGATCGTGCCGCCGCTCGTGTTTATGACCGTGCCGCCCGGCGCGTTTATCTCCGTGCCATCCGAAAGCTCAATTATACCGCCCTCGCCGTCCGGGTATGTGAAGTTTCCGTCCGGATCCACAATTGTACCTTCCGGAATATCCATATCGTCAATACCCGGCGGCATCAAAGGTTTTTCAATGTCGAAGTAAACCGTCATCGTGCCGGTATAATTGCCCTGTCCGGTCAGCGTAATGCTGCCTGAATTTGCTCCAATGCTCACATTCGGGCCGTAGCCGTTGGTATAATCGCCGGTGTTTATTCCCACCGTCCCGTCCGAAACATCAATCGTCGGGCGTAATTGACTGCCCGTGTAAAAGCGGCTGCTTGTGATATCCACAATCACATAGGCAATATCGCGCGGCTCTACTTTTATATCTATTGCAGCCGTGGCCTGGTTATAACTGCTGTCGGCGGACTTGACCGCCGTAACCGTGACGGTTCCCGCGCCTGTAATCGTCACCGCGCCGCCTGATGTTACGGACAGTATCGAATTAGCCGGAACCGAATATGTCACTTCGCCCGAGCCGCTGCCGCCCGAATAGCCGAAATCGAAACCGCCGTCGCCATAGGTTATCACCGCGGGTACGCCGGTAATGGACAATATGGCCTGCGGTTTGAACCCGACGCCCACCGTAGTCGAATCGCTGTTTGCGTTGTAACAGCCGAACTCGCCGGGGTATTCTGCCGTGTAAGTATGGCTTCCCTCCGAAATCGGGCCCGTGACGGTAAACACCGCCACGCCGGAAGCGTCAAGCGTTTCCGTGCCAAGTGTTGCAGCGCCCTCTTTGAAGGTCACTGTGCCGCCCGGAATAACGCCGGTTCCCACTTTTGAAATTGTGGCGGTCAGAATAATATCGTCTATAGTGGTCGCCCCGCCGCTTGCACTCAGGCTCACATCCGGAGTGGCTTCACTTACCGTAACGACGCCGGAAGTAAACGCCGCCTCGTTATATGTCGTATCTGCGGCCTGCGTCGCGGTTATCGTGAATGTCCCGGCCATATGAATCGTTACAGTGTGGCCGGAAACGCTTGCGACTGACGGATCGCTTGATGTATATGTCACCGTACCCGAACCGCTTCCGCCCTCGGTGGAAAGGTCAAAAGAATTGTCGCCGTAAGTATAATTACCGCCAAGCCCGTTGATGGACAAGTCGGCTTGCGTCTGTTTGCCGATTACGACAGACAACGACGCGGTTGTGTCGGGACTCAAGCCGTTGCTCGCTTTAACGGTAAAATTATATGTCCCCGCGGCAGTGGGCATTCCCGAAATTACTCCCGTCACAGCGTTCAGCGTCAGCCCGCCCGGCAGGTCGCCGACGGTTACGCTCCACGTTATGGGGTTTGCCCCCGTCGCGGAAAGGGTTTCACTGTAAGCTATCCCGACGAAGCCGCCAGGCAGGGAGGCTGTGGATATGACAGGCGGGTCTCCCGTTGCCGTCATGCTTGCTTCTATCGTAATAGTTTTGCCTGTGTTTTCCGCAATTGTGGCCGGACTTCCGTTTATTGTCACGCCGCTCACGGTTGCGTCAAAGATGTACCAATCGTCGGCCGTGAGGGTTACTGACGCGGTATAAATACCGCCGTGTACAAACGCGGCGTCCCCGGGCGACCACGACACAACGCCGGAACTATTGTCCGAAAGCACAGTCGCCGCCGTATCCGGAACTTGGTTGGCTACAGGCGCGGTAATTTCCACGTCTGCGCTTTTTATTATCTGAGAATCCTTGGAGAATTTGCCGCTGTAAGCCCAACCCGGCGTACCCTTATATCCCAGGCTGACGAGGTTCGCATACAAAGCAATCGCGCCCTCCGCAAAAGCCGGAAAATGGTTTTGCCACAGAACCGAAGTATATGTCCAGTTTCCGTCTTTGTCGCCAATCGTCGCCGGAACCGTAGTGCCGAATATGGCCGGCTTGACATTTACTGTATTGCCGTTGCCGCCCACTCCGTTCATCCAGTTCCTGCCGGCAAACATCGGGACATAGCCCGCATTGGTCACCGCCGCCACGCTTGCCGCGGCCCATTCCGTGCGCTGCCCGAACCAGTTGTCCCAGAGCATTGAATCCGAACACATCCAGCCGTTGGGGATACCCTGACCGTAGCCCGGCTCAACCGGCGTTCTAAGGTTCAGTATTGAAGCGAGATCGTTCGGATACGTGTATACAGAGCTGTTCAGCATTGTCTCCTCGACGTAAATCGCACAATCTTTAAGATCCAGGTTGCCGCTGATAGACGGCGGCGTCTGCCCCTTGGGCACGATCTTGCTTATCTGGGCGTTGTTAAATTGAAGGTTTGTTTCATGCACTATCAGGTTCCCGCCGCGCTCCATGAAGTTGTAGACATTGTCCCCATTAGGGCTGTTTAGGTTAAGCATCGCCTGGTTGCCGCTGTCGCCGAAGCGCGCGCAGATTATTATTGTATCAAAATTGTCTCTGAGCCACTCGCCGCCTTTTTCTAATTCCGTGGCGCCAATAGATACGCAATTTGCGGCGGCTTTTACGGGATCCCGGTACATGCTCCTGACAGTTCCGAGGATATCCGGATCCGAGTTTGTTTCGCCGACGCCGATCCTGATGTCGTCGTCAGGCAGATCGAAAATCCTGGAAACCGCCAGTTTCTGCCTTGACGGCTGATACAAGTGCAGCACTTCCGTGTGGTGGAACGTGGGTTTCGTATTTCTGTCGAAGAGATCGTAGTCGACACCGTCGAGGTCCAAAGTGTAGTTGATGAGATCAAAACCGTCTTTATATTCATCGCCGTTCCACACGGCTTTAACATCAATTTGGACGTTACCGGCATAACCGCCTGGAATATTGGTGATCAATTCGAAACGCGCTTTCTTTTTAGACGGCACGCTGACAGCCTGATCCGCGATGATTATGCCTGTGCCGGAAGGCGTGATGCTTGTCGTCAGCACGATACCGTCCGCCTGCGCGGAGGTATTGTTGGTAATATCCACGAGGATTTTATTCGTCTGCGGGTCGGCGTCGTCATGGATTAATAATGCGCGAGACTCCCTAACGATGTCGACGGTGAGCTTGGGCACCAGCCGCACCTTGACCTCCTGCTCCACCGAGATGGACGCGCCCGCGCCCAGCGTGAAAGTCGTCTGCCCGCTCAGAGGCCTCCTCTTGTTGTGGGGCGCAAGCTGATCGGTGTTGTTGTCGGGCTCCGGATTGCGGTCATATCGGATTATTATATTGTTTATATTGGTCTTATTCCTTGCGGAGGCAGCTATGCCCATGTTCCAGTCGGACTCGTGGTAGTCGGACGTGCCATACGGATACGTGCCCCGAAAGGCGCCCAAGCTGTTATACCATTCGTCGTAATTTTGATTGAGTGGACCGGTATACTCCTTGTATGTGGGCGAAAGGGTAACGTCATATTCGTACCGGAACCCTCTGACTTGCATTTCGGCGCCATAGACTGTACCCGTCCTGGAATACGGCGTGGGGGTGGGTGTGGTCGCTGTGGCGGTTGAACCCGGGGGGAGCTTTAATGTGGTCGGCAAACCGGCTGCAAGTGTGTTCGCAGGGAACATCACCTTGCCCGCCGCCGGGGCGCCGGTGTCGTTGAAAGCGCCGCCGAAGCACTCGATCTCTACTATGGCGTGTATCGTCTGACCGGGGCTGGGGTCGTAGTCGCTCAGAGTGATTTTCTGTTTAATTCCGTAAAGTTTTGACGTAAAGTCGTTATAATTCCTGCGGACTATGCTCAAATAGCGCTGGAAATCCTGGGTTCCGTCGGCCATGTTGTCAAGCGTAGCGGCATATGCTTCCAGCGCAGTCAACGCGACCGCCGCATTGATCAAATCATCTTTTACCAAGTTTATCTGGTTTTGGACGTCAGCCGCCGTGGCGGCGCCGTTTGCTATGAAGGTTTTTCCCAATTGAGCTTGGGTCCTGCCTTTTGTAAGATCCAGCGCGTCTGTACCCGTTGACCTGTCTGTATCCCAATCAGAGGCGCCAGGGCCGTTCGGAAATTTAAAATATACATTCTCGAGAGCTGTCTTAAGAGCCTGTACATCACTCTCGGTAGCCAATTGATCAGCCGAGGGCAGCGTCTTGTTGACGCGGTTGATGGAGGTGTCGATCCCCGCCAGGAATGTCGTGGCGTTTGGTCCGTTGTCTTGCCAATTGGTAGAAGTGTAACCGGGGGCACTGTAAATAGTGTCGGCAGTATAATTCAACGCCGTGTTGTTTGGGGTGCCTTGAGTCGATTGCCCTACGTAGCCTGACACCTGGGTGGAGTTCATCTGATCCGCCGCGTTGGATATCATGTTGTAGGTAGGGTTGGTCCACGTCCTGGTCGTTGAAGGTTCACGGACCGCATAGTTCAGCCATGGCCTAGGGAAGAACGGGTCCACCCTGTTTAGGTACACCGTGCCACCGGTGGTCCCGCCGAGCGTCAGCACGCGCTTGACCGTCCAGGGTTTGAGTTCTTTGCCATAGACGTCGTAAACCTTATAATTCGGATCCTTCGCCGCTTTTATACCGAGCAGCATGAACATGGCGTTCGTCTGGTGCTGGGCGTGCCCTCCGGTTACGCCGTGGTTCTCGATAACGACGTCCGGCCTGGCCAGCCGTATCAGCCTCGCTGCCTGGTAGAGGATGATGTCCGGGTTATACCTGCCCTTTACCCCGTTCGACGGGTCAAAGGTCTCAAACTCGAAACCGGGCATATACCCGCCGTCAAACATATTAAACGGCACCGAATACTTCCTGTCCAGCAGGTTAGCCGCGTACTGCTCCTGGGCGCGGACTATACCGAGGCCCATGAAGGTTTCGGGCCCGATCATGTTGACGCCGCCCTCGCCCCACGAAAAGGTAGCCAATATACTGTCGATCGCATAGCGAGGGCTGTCGCTCAAATAGGATGTCAGGCCCTGGTCGCTGTTGTTGCCCTCGTCGTCCGGGTGCGCGCCCGTGTACATGGCCATGCCAACTCTGGGAAGTTTTTCAAGCGCCAGCAGCGTTTCATACATGCCTCTGTCCGCGGCCTCCTCAAGTGACGGGCGATCGCGCCCGTTGCTGTATGCCGCTGTCGGCAGCGTTCTTGCCGGAACGAGCATAAGCACTGTTGCCGCTGTAAGTAACAGTGATAAAAACTTCTTTGTTTTCATTATGTATTTCCCCTTAATTTCCATAAAAATATTTACGGATAAATAATAACATAATAAAGTGCGGTTTGTCAATGATTTTTTAGGTTCTGTTGAAAAAATAAATGAATGCTGTAGAAATATTTGACGAAGTCTTTTTGATAACCGATAAATATTAACAAAAATTACACCATAATTTTCGTGAATATTCCGCAAAATTACACTAAAACAAGCGTTGTCAGGCTCTGAGCGGGCAAAATTATTTTGTCGGGGGAAACCTGTTCGGTTTTCTTTTCGTCCAGCGTCGACTTCCAGATTTCACGGAAATTTATCAAACCGGAAAGTTTTATTGGCCGCGTTTGTCCGGGATTCCATAACCTCAATATGATTTCATCGCCGGTTTCGGATTTTTTAAGGCAGCTTATATACGGCTTGGCGCCGCCGCCGCAATCTGCGTATTCCAGCGAAATAAATGACGCGGAACCCGGCAAAACCCCGGACTGGATTTTTCCGCTTTCGGCCAATAAGCCGCGGCGGTAATTGGCCGCTTGTTCCAAACACATATCAGGCGCGCCGCAGCCGGGAAATATGGCGTATTCAAACGTATATGCTCCCAAAGACTGCAAATCGGGGGCGGGATAATTTGCCCCCGCCGGAGAACCGACACTTCCGCAAGAGCGAAGCAGCTCTATATATAAACGTACGCCGCCGTCATATTTGATTGTTTCATATGCCGGCAGCCCTTTGGCCGATACGCAGAAAGTATCGCGCATATCTCTATCTGCAACACTTACAAATTCCGAAAACGGATTTTCCCTCCACGCCAGTTCACCCGATTCGACTTTTCTTTCCATGATGCTGTAATGGTCGAACGCGTGTGAAATGCCGGCTTTTATATCCAAATCAAACACAGCCCGCAAACAATGGTCCTTGCAGGTATTTTCCATTTCAATTTTTACGTCGAGATAATCCAATCCGCCGTAAAGAGCCGCTTGTATCTTTATATTTACGGGTTTTTTTATTTCAGAGCGCTTGCCTTCCACAATATTTTGCGGCAGCAAAAAATCGAACGTCGTTTCAAAAACCGCGCAGTGTTCATAATATTCCGCAAGTTTCCATTCGGCTTTTATTTTTTTTGAATTGTATTCGTCCGGTTTGTCAAATTCAAAGTGTTCGTATGAATTTCCGGCCTCTTCCCTGTCGGCGAAATAATTCAAACCTCGATAACAGCGCCCGCTTTTTTTATCCGTGACGTCAAACGTAGCGTTGCCGTTGAATTTTACTTTTATACGCTCGTTTTCCATTCCCATGCCGTTTTCAGCAACGGTTATATCGGATTCAAACCCGTCTTTTTTTGCGGACGGCAGCGGCAGCAGACTGTAAGTTTCATATCCCATCGAAGGTATATCATCTGCGACAAAATCTATGTCAAGAACGGTAAATACCGAATCTTCAGGTTCGCTTCCGTCCGCGGTTTTTGATATGACGTCTGCCAGCATTCCGCTTGTCATGTATACGCTTTCCAAATCTTTTTTCTTATCGGTTACATGGCGTATATGCGAAAAAACATAGTTGCCCTTCGCGTCATATAACGCATATGCGCCGTGATTAAAACGTTTCGGTACGCGTATAAGACTTCGTACATGGCCGCCGCGTTTATGTCCGAGCGGATTGATTATGAAAAGCGGAACCGCCTTGCCGTCAATATTATATATATCCGACGTGTCTATTTTGTCAGTTAGGGAATGTATGGCGTCCTTGCGCAAATATGTTCCCGTATTCAATATATATTCGCTTCTGTTGACCATGTCCCTGTTTACCTGATCCAAATTGCAGCCGCATATGGAGTCGTGGGGGTGATTCAATATGTGCTGCCTCCAAAGATTATTCAAATGCCCGTGCGGATATTTGGTATTTGCGGCGAAGCTCGTTATGGCGTAAAGCGGTTCCAGTTCGCAGGATAACAATATATCGCATTTGTCGTTTAATTGTTTCATATCGATACGGCTTGTCAGTGTGCCCTCGAATATGCGGTTTTTGTATGTGCCGAAAAGTTCGCCGTAATAAGTTTTGAGGCTATTTACCCCGTCACCGTTCTGGATATATTTTATATAATCGGCGGGAATGCCGAAAACAAGCTCATATTTATCCTGATGGCCATTTATATAATCGACAATACCGATAAGCGAATTGCGCGGCTCCATATGATCCGCGCCTACGGAAACATATAGCGCCGACAATGCGGCCCTCTTTTCTTGTTCGGCAGCAAAATGCATAAAAGTCCCAAGTATATTTTCATGGTCCGGGTTATACGATTCTTTTTTGAAAATGTCCGACCAAATATCGGGATAACTCATAAAAACCGCGTTGCCGTATCCGTGATTCAGAGCTGTTACGCCCGAGCCGTCCGCGCTTTTCCATATAAATTCCGTATTGGGCAAATCATCGTTCCAATATGGCCGCCCCCGTCCGAATGTGGCGCTGTTTATGCCGAATCCCTGCAAAATCATAGGCAGCGAAGCTATGCTTCCAAACGAATCCGGAACATATCCTATCATCAAAGGCTCTCCGCCGAGCTTTCGAACTTTCGCCATACCGAGCATCAGATTGCGTATGGTCGCCTCTCCGCTTTGCAAAAACTGGTCCGCCAAAACATACCATGGACCTGCCGCAAACCTTCCGGATTTCAAATATCCGGACAATTTTTCTCTGTTTTCCGGTTTGATTTCGAGATAATCGTCGAACACGGCGGATTGCCCGTCCAAATAAAAAGTATATTTTTGGTGTTTGTCCATAATTTCAAGAAGATTGTCAATTAAATTCACAAGCCTTACTCTGTATTGCCCGAATGTCATTATCCATTCCCTGTCCCAATGCGTCGTTGGGCATACAAACGCTTTTTTTCTCTTAAGATCACCCATACATCGATTCCTTTCTCACATACCTGCGTATGCGTCCAGCAATTTATCAATTGCCGCCTGTACTTTATCTTGATTTTGCTCATATAACGAAACAACATTGTTTTGATTTTTATTGACCATCGTATATATTCTTTCGCGCATGCCTCCGAAGTTATACGTCATGTCCACGGCGTATTTGCGCTGCCTGAAAATAATGTCGAGCATGGCGGCGCTTTCAGCGTCGCGGGTATTTTTTCTGAGCAGGGTTATATCGTAATATGCCGGCAGTATATAATTTCTGCCCTCGAAAGCCATATCTTCGATAAGCGAGCCTATCATTTCGGCATTTTCATCTGGCATGGACGAAGGCACGCTGACTGCGATAACGTCGGCTACGACAAGCGAATAATATTCGCTTTGCGATTCGTCATACTTGGGGAACGGAAGAACGCCGAAATCAGATTCCATATAACGGTAACGCCGCGTCACATCCAAAACCTCGCACATGAACAGCGCGCGGTCTTCCGTGAACAGTTTTCCGGCATATCCCCATTCTCCGGACGGAACTTTCCATTTTGAATTGCTTGGGTTGAATACAGCTTCGCCGTCGTTCATCAAACGGTTTATCTTGTCGATGACGTCCGAAAACTTCTGATCGTTCATGTTGAACACAATTTCAGTTTCGGATATTTTTTCGAATATATTGCTGTTGCAGCCGGTTAATAGTGCCACTGTTAGAAAATCATACGAAAATATGCCGAACTGGTCGTCAAAAGTCATCTTTCCGTCGCCGTCCAGGTCAGCGGCCGCCATGCGCATGATTTCGTCAAATTTGTCTATTGTCCATTTGCCGTCGGCGACAAGCTGATACAGATTTTCTATCCCGTAATTCTGGTGCATCAATTTATTGAAATACAAAACAAACGTGCCGTCATAGGCGTACATGTGTATATCCCCCGCAAGAGAAAACATTTTGCCGGCAAGCGAACAGTCGCGCACAATCGTGGAATCCCACCATATATTCGACGAATCTATATACGGCATTTTATTGAGATCGTACAAATGGCCTTCCGAGGAAAGCGGTATAGCCTGATAAATCCGCGGAAATATGATATCGAACATATTATCCTGCGCGAGTATGGAATTTTTTACTGTCTTTTCAAAATTCAGATAACCAATATCAATCTGCTTCAAATTGACGTTATATCGGTCTTCGATTATTTTGTTTCGCCGGTATGTCGCGTCATAAACAGGCTCTCCGGTTTCGGCTTCCGGACAGACTGTATCATACCCCCACAGAGTTTCGACAGGAACCGCCATGACAATGTCGCGCCCCCCGAAATCATTTGCAGGTATATCGGGGCGTTTGATTGAAACTCCGCCGTCTTCTTCCGTATTGCTGCCGTTGTCTTCAGCTGCATCGTTTGTAACTGCGGCGGATTGGTTTTCCGGACTTTTTGCATCGCCGCAGCCGATTATCACAGCCATCGTCAAAACGGAGGCAAAAAATAAAAATACTTTTGATAATTTTTTCATTAAAACTCCTTTAATTTCTTTTCATCTTTATTGATGTGGATTCGTTTTCGGTATATTTACGGATATTTTTATTTTATCATATTTTATATTTTTATTCAAATAATATTTGTAAATTTTCTTTTTTTGTGATATAATAAATCAATAAAATCAAGCTGGTAATTTTTAGTAATATAATTTGGTTGTTTTAATTTTTAACGAAGAAGGAGCAATTCATTCCCCTGCTTCCGTAAGCGGCGAGATGAATTGC
Organism: Oscillospiraceae bacterium; assembly: GCA_009785015.1. The sequence continues at coordinate 11,834 of WQXD01000086.1, forward strand.
GAATCGAAAACCGAGTACGAAAAAAGATTCAAATAACC
>WQXD01000087.1 GCA_009785015.1 Oscillospiraceae bacterium
AAAAAAACGGAACGCCGTTTTTTGCGTTCCGTTTAGTTCGGTTGCTATTCCGTTTTGCCCGCCTACCATAAAATTATTGATTTTACTGGGTTTTTGGTAGTTGTCTTATCGTAGGGGGGTATTGGGAACCCGTTTTCTTTTTTATGGCATATTTTGTATATTTTAGATCATGGTTTTTCTTTTTTTCGCCACGGCGAACGCCGCCGCTGCCGCGAGGACGACCGCATATAACACGAGATTGTCGCCTGTCTGGGGCACGGTGACGGGCTGCTCGGGCTGCGGAGCCGGAGCCGGTTCCGCCGGGGCGGAAGCTGCGGGTTGTTCAACTGCGGGTTCGGGCTCGGGTTCGGGCTCGGGAACCGCCGGAGCCGGTCCCAAAGTCACAAAACCGCCGCCGTCATATATATCGTTCATCAGCCCCTGGCCGTACTGCACTATTATCGGAGGGTCGAGCACGACTATATAGTTGAATGTGAATTTATGCCCTTCCACGAATTTGATCGTGCCTGTTCTGTCGAGCTGCGACCAAGGCAGGGCCACCTCATAGTATGTGATCTTTTTCGCGTCGTCCCTGACCGTTATATAATCAAACAATTTTACAGGTGAAACATTTTCCACGGAGTCATAACGGTCGTCTTCGGGGACCGAGCCTGTATATTTGAATTCCTGAGTGCCGTCTTCCGAGAAATTGATGGCCAATTGGATCTGGCTGTCTTCGTTGAAATCATCGGGCAGCCCGGAGAGTATCGCCAAATACATGCATGAACCGTCCGCCGCCACTTTCGGGGTGTTTGAGGGCTCGTAACTGTCGTGTATCGCCTCGATATACACATACAGGTTCGTGTCGTCCCATGTCACGTATGCCGCGCCTTTTCCCTCTTTGTCAAAATCCCTGTCATCGAGAAACTCCTCGGTGTCGTAGAAGTCATGGAGCTTGAAATAGCAGTCGTCGAGCTTGCCGTCTATGGCCGGAGGCGTGTTTGTTTTAGGCATTGTAAATTCGTCGAACGCCGAAACGGGGGCACAGAGGAGCAGGGCTATCGTGCAGGCTGCCAGTATCACGGATATTTTTTTTGTTGTTTTCATTTGTCTGTTTTCGACCTTTCCTTATGTAATAATATAATAAATTTTTACTCGGCCTATTTTTGGGTCCGTTTTTTAAATACAACCATGCCCGCCGCGGCAGTCAGTATCAGCGCGGCGAAAATTATCACGGCTGTGTCGCCTGTTTGGGGAGGTGTGCTTACTACGGGAGGAGGCGGGGCTTCTGCGGGGGCTTCTTCCGCGGGAGGTGGGGCGGCGGGTTCAGGCTCCGCGGGGGCGGGTTCTTCCACTGCCACCACTGCCGTGACTTCGGTTGACGCCAGCACGATAAAGTCGCACTCTATCGGAACCCAGCTGTTCGCGTTGCCTGTCGAAGAACCGCTGAACACCACCGAGCGGGTGCTTTCATCCCACATTTCGTTGATCTGGAGCAAGAAACCGATTGAGCCGGGATTGGTCTGCAAGGGTATCTTGAATTCCACCGCGTAGTTGTTGTTGTCTATGATTTTCGCTTTGCCTTCAAATATGCCGTCAGACGCTTTTTCCTCATCGCCGTATGAATTTTCGCCGGTGAAGTTGTTTTGGAAAGAGCGATAGCCGTAGGCGTCTATGCGGTACTGGTCGAATTCGCCGCCTTCCGAATCGTTGGGCCAGTCGAGGAAAATCTCAAGGCTGTCGGTCATCCAGGGCTGTCCGCTCTGGTCGGCGTAGTCGCCCTGCGGGAGCAAGGCCCCGATGGCCTTGTTTATCTCGGCGTAGAGATAAAGGAAACCGTCCTGCCATAAAATCCAGGCGGCGCCCGTCGAGGTGGTGTCGGGACTCCAGTCGTAAGGCTCATACTTTCTGGTTATATCGAGTTTTAAACCTTTGTCGTAAACTGCGTCCTTTTGTGCGTCGAGGACTATTGGGTCGGCCGATTTCGGCACATCGCCGTAACTCGCATTGTCTTTATGGGCCATGGCCGGAACTGCCATAAGGGAGATAAGCAAAACCGCCGCTGTCAGGATTGCGATCGTTTTTTTCATTAGAATATCCAAGCCTCCTAAAATTTTTAATTTCGCGAATTTTAAATTCAGACAAAATTTGTTCACGATATATACATTAGCACAAAATATCATATTTGTCAATAGTTTACAAGGGCAGAAATAAAATTTTTTTTAACGGTTGACTTTGCGCAAATTTGGTGATATAATGGATATAAGCTCAAGTGAGACCGCAAGGGCCGAATTATATTTAAATTAACGGGAGGAAAAAAATGAAAAAACGAAAAAAACTGTGTATTTTATCCGCGCTTTTATTGATTTTGGCGATAGTGTTCGCCTCGCCGGTTTCGGCAGCCCGGCTCTCCGACATCGACACCAAGGCCGCACCCATCATGAAAGGCACTCCGGCAATCGACGGGGAAAAAGACGAAGCGTATAATTATTCCGTTTCGTTCGAGCGTCCCTACCTCTACCACTACGCGGAAGAAGGCGGCAACCTGCCCGCCGGCGAATTTACCGAAGAAGAATTCGGGGTCAAGATAAAAGGCGAAGCGAGCCTTTTGTATGACGAGAACAATTTGTATGTGTTTTTGGAAGTGACCGACAACAAGCTGTACGCGAGCGGCGACGACACGCTCGGATACTGGATGCAGGGCAGCGGCGTTATAAACATGTATTATCCGGGCGATTCGGGCGGCAACGACGAAATGTACTACAAACTGCGCATCGCTTACGGGGCCGAAAGCTACAACGCGAGCGCGAGCAACACCGACGACGATTTTTCCGACGACTGCCACTACGTCTACAAAGAGACGGCTACCGGCTGGAACCTCGAGTACCAGATCAAATTGAGCAAGCCGGTAAAACAGGGCGACCCGTTCCAGTTCGCGCTCCAGGTATGCTTGGCTTCAGCGGACGTGAACATGGGATTTGCCCACGTAAACGACAATTACAACCAGATCACCTACCCCTTCGTGCTCGGAGGCCCGGTCGTCATTCCGGAGCCGGAACCCGAGCCGGAGCCCGAGCCGGAACCTGAGCCCGCAGCCCCGGCTCCGACAGAGGCGCCTTTGCAGCCGCAGCCGCAGGAACCCGCAGTCGTCCCGCCGCAAACCGGGGACGGGACTCTGCCGATTTTCGCGGGTCTGCTGAGCGCGGCTGTTATCGGCATGTATTTCTACTTTGTCCTGCGCGCCTCTATCAAAGGCGGCAGATCGTCATAGCTCATCCCGGGAAACAGGTAACTCGGTTTTTGGCTGAAACGCTTCATTTCGAGCCTGAGCTTCAACCCTTCGCCCGCGCCGAGTTTTACATCCAAATATTTTCCGCCGATCGCAATATCACAGCCGGCGTTGTCAGCGCCGCTGAGCACAGCGGCGCTGGCTAACGTGTGCTCCCCGAAGCAGCCGCCTTGGATTGTGAATTCGCAGGGGTTTTTCGAGCCGTTATGGAAGGATACGGTGACCCCGCCCTCATCGACCTTTTCGACGAGGGCCCCCGTTTCTTCGGGCAGCCCGGGGCGGTCCTTGCCGAAATAGCGCAGCGCGGCAAACATCAGCCCGCCGTGGTATATATTTGTCGAGCCGCCGAGCATCAGCTGTACCAGCGCCTCGCAAATCACGGGGTTTTTATCCTGCCAGTGGTGGATATCTTCGCCTTTTACATCCTTGTTGTCGTTATTTATATCAAAAATCCTTTTCTCGACGGCGGCGAGGTTCGCTTCCAGGCTCTGCACCGGGAAACCCGCGTTCTTGCCGCTTATATAGTGATACCACGGGTGTATGTCCATGCGGTTGCCCTTGCCCAAGTTTTTGGGCACTTCGCCCCATGATTTTTGGCCGGGCAAACGGTTTATGCGGTTTTTGTCGTTTTCGTCCATGCTCACCGACCACATATACACGGGCCATTTTGTATCTTCCCTGCGGTAATCCGACCATCCGCCGTCGAGATGGCGCATCGGGATGACCGGTTCTCCGTTTTCGTCGGGTTTCCGTTTTTCATACAGCATATCCATCTGAGAGCGGGCCAAATCCAGCCAGCGCGGCTCTCCCGTCAGCATCAGCGCGTTGCAGCCGGCGATGAGCAGCGGCTCTATCACGGTCAGCGCCCCGTGGGGCCAGCGCCAGCCGTAATATCCCCCCCACCATTTCCCGTCCATATACTCGCCGATTTTCCCGCTCGGCCCTATATTGTCGGGGATGACGCCGTTGTTGGAGCGCGTGCGCCGCTCCCATGCCTCTATATAGTCGAGCACCCAGTTTTTGTATTTTTCTTCGCCGGTATACAGGTACGCGTGCGTCATAAGCGACGTCGAGGTGAGATTGAGGGGCACGTCCCCGCGCGCCATTCGCTTGTTTACAAATGAGAGAATTACGTCGAATGTCTCGTCGCCGCTCCAGTAATTTTTGTTTTTTTCGTATGAAATGCCGGGCATGTCCTCAAAGGGCGGATGATAGTAATCGAGTATCGGGCGGTGAGTTTCCCAGTCCTCGGCCGAATAGGCGAAGCGTGGGCCGAGGCTGCCGTTTATCGGGGCGCGCATCAATTTCAAATCCATGTCAAAATTGTCCGCGGCGGGGTCCTCCCCCATGTAAAAAGAGGCGAAACGGGCGGCGCGCGTGCGGAATTTCAACGAATGAGGGTCGGCGAGCCCCATATAATAGAGGAAGAGGTTTCCTTCGCCGTGATGCATCCAGTCGTAATACGCCCAAAATTCGCGGTGCAGCTGCCCGTGCTCGGTCCATTGCCAGGCGGTCGTGTCCCATTGATGGTGAGCCGCCTCCAGGAGGCGCCTGCCGGCCCCCAAGGAATAAAACAGGGGAAAGTTTTGAAACGACTCGAAGGCGTCGTCCGCCCCGTCCATGCCGGGCCAAAATTTCCGCCAGATCAGGGTGCCGTCTTCGCGGATATATTTTTTCAAAAAGATATCGACGGATTCCTCCATCCGTTTGATGAGTTTCCATTCGAGCCGCGACCATTCCGGGGTTTCTTCGCGGACTCCGCCGGCAATGCGGGGTACAGCGCTTTTGTCCATAAATTTTTCGCCCCTTTCTTTAGATTTGATTTTGATAATTTTTCAGTATTTCGCCGATGGTTTCGCGCTGCTGCGGCGTCGGCGGCATGAGCGGCTCGCGCGGCAGAAAGCCGGCTTCGGGCAGCAGGATGTGCATCGCGTATTTGACGGCGGATACAAGGGAACCCGCCGCGCTGTAGATTTTCATCAATTTGTTCATTTTCCCTTGCAACCGGCAGAGCTCTTTTAAATCGCTTTGGGCGAATGCCGCTTTGATCTTTACAAACACCTCCGGGGCTATGTTGGTCAGCCCGGATAAAACGCCGGAACCCCCGCTCAAAAGGTTGGGGATGAAATATTCGTCGTAACCCGACAAAACGCAGAAATTCGCGCGCTTTGGCATGACAGTGTCTATCAGCTCGCTTGTGTGCTTCATCGATTCGACCGTGTCCTTTATGCCGGCGATATTTTCAAAGTCACTTGTCAGCCGCAGTATAAATTCCGCCGAAAGGGAGACGTTCGTGCGTTCGGGGAAATTATACAAAATGATCGGCAGCCCCGTTTTGGCGACGGAGGCATAGTACAAATACAGCGAGTCCTCGTCGAGCCGCCCGAAATACGGGGCTATCACCGCCGCCCCGTCTGTCCCGACCGATTTGCAGTACCGGGTCAGTTCGACCGTTTCGCGCACGTTTGTGCCGCCCGTCCCGGCGAAAACCCATACGCGTTTGTCGATTTTTTCCACGGCCCACTTAAAAAGAGCTTTCTTTTCTTCAAATGACAAAGCCGTAAATTCCCCCATACCGCCGCAAAAGAGAATGCCGTCCACACCGCGCGAAATCAGGCGCTCGACAAGCAGCGCCTGCGCATTGTAATCGATTCCGTCCGGACCGAATGCCGTGATGACCGGACAAATCACGCCTTTAAACATAAAAAAACCGCCTTTCTTTATCACTAAAAAATTTAAAGATTGTCCTGTATGTACATTGAAGGAAAACTGTCCTGCAGCTCGAAAATTTTGGCCCACTGATCCGGATATATGACCGCTTCAAGCGATTTCAACGCCGATTTCAAATATTCCATGCGGTAAACGCCGACAAGCGTCATGTCTATGTCAAAATTTAAGAGCGACATCTGCACCGCCGCGTCATATATTGAAATACCCATCGAAGCGCACAATTTTTTCACCTCATGGGTTATAATCCGGTGACGCTGCGTCGTTTTGTTGGGGTTATCGCCGAAATCAAGCAGATTTTCGATGCCCAGTATGCCGTAGCCGAAAACCGACGCGTTCACAAACGCCGCGCCGTATTGTTTGCACTGCGCGATCAGACGGGAAGCCGCCTTGTTTTGTATGTTGTAATTCAGATAACTCAGCGAGGACTGCAAAACCCCGCTTGCCAGACCGTTTTCGTGGGCGTTGAGCGAGCGGGTGCCCATGCCGATATATCCGATCAGCCCCTCATTTCGCCTCTCTTCCAGAAACGGGATAATGCGCGCCTCGCATCTGCCGAAATGGTCCGTGTCGTGTATTTGAAAAACGTCTATGTAACCGACCCGCATGCGCTCGAAGCTCTCGTAGAAATTGCGCTTGAAAATTTCAAAATCCCATCCGGGGCAAGGCGATTTTGTGGCGATGTACAGGCTGCCGCGCGGCACCTGCCTGATAAATTCGCCCAGTGCCAGCTCGCTTTGCCCGTATGCCCTCGAAGTGTCGAAATAACGGAACCCCGCCTCGTAACAGGCGAGCAAAACTTCGGCGTCTTTTGCGATTGTGGCATCTGAAATTTCGCCCTGACCGAATTTCGCGCATCCGACTCCGAGCGGAATTTCCCTGTTTTTGTAACAGAGCCTGTGTTTTTTGATTTTGCTTTTTATATTTTCCAACATATGACCCTTCCCGATTTTAAAAAAATTTTCGATAAACATATTGACTGTTTCGCCGTATTGCGATATAATATATATAATTTTAGCGCGAATATGTTTCCAAATTGTTAAACCTGAATAAACGGAAAGGAGAAATTCAAATTGAACAAATCAAAAGCTGTTTTTGTATTTTTGGCGCTTGCCGTTATGGCGCTGCTCTTGTTTTCCTGTGATGCAAAAGACACCTCCGCGGAAACCATCGCCACCACCATCTCCCCCGGCTCAGACGAACAGGCCCAGACCGAACCGGAAATACCGGACAATCTGCCGGAAAAAGATTTCGGCGGCTATAATTTCCGTCTATACCTTGACGAAGGCAAATTCTCGGATATGTACGTCGAAGAGGAAATCGGCGAGCTTGTCAGCGACGCCGTATACAAACGCAACCGGACCATCGAGGAGAGATTCAATATAAACATCTCGACTGTTCTGCATCCCGCCGAATGGAGCAGGGGCATGGACGGCTCAAAGTCGATAATGGCCGGGGACGACAGTTTTGACCTGATGCTGACCCACGCGCGCATCGCCTATCAGTACGCCAATCAGAACCAGGTGATCGACTGGATGGAAAAAATGCCGTATGTGGATTTGAACGCGGTGTGGTGGAATCAGGATGTGAACAATGACAGCACCATGTTCGGAAAGGTTTATTGCCTTGCGGGCGATATCAGTTACAGGGGGCTGGAAACGACGTTCTGCATGATATTCAACAAAGAGCTGTTCCAAAGCCTCGGAATGGATTATCCCTACAAAGACGTCGAAGCCGGCTCCTGGACATACGACAAATTTATCGCAATCGTGAAAAGCGGGACTGCGGATTTAAACGGCGACGGCCTGATAGATACCGAAACGGACAGGTACGGCTTGGAGGCGGGCAACGTGTGGGGGTATCCGACCAGTGTTTTATACTGCGGAGGGGACAGGATCATCAAAAAAGGCGACGACGGCATGCCCGAACTGGCGGTATACAGCGAGCGCACCATCGATATATTCGAAAAGTTTTTTGATATGCTCCAAAGCGGCGCCGTCTGCGTCTCGGGGGAGAAGAGCCCCATGTGGGGGAACCCGAACAACACGCCCGTATTCAGAAACGGCCGGGCGCTGTTTATCCACTCCGGAATGGGCGCTATAGTGAATTTACGGGATATGGAAGAGGAGATAGGTATCATACCGGTTCCGAAATATGACGAAAGCGCGCCAAGATACTACGGGTTGGTCGAGGCCTACGGCGGCCTTCTGACAGTGCCGGTCACCGCTTCGGACTTGGAGCGGACGAGCATCATAACCGAGGCCTTGTGCGCCAGCGGGTACAAGATAATCATTCCCGCCTATTACGAAAAGGCGCTCAAGACAAAATACGCGCGGGACGACGAATCCGAGGCCATGCTCGACTATATAAAGTACAGCGCGGTGTATGATTACGGCTATATGAACCACACCCTCGCAGGCGACCCCTTGAGTTCCATCGGGGCCAACCTCGTGCAGACAAGCAACCCCAATTTTACTTCGGTTTATGAAAAAAACTCCGCGAAAGCGCAAAAAAATATCGAAACCTTTATAGAAAAAAACTTCGGGTGAATTTTTTAAAATTTTAAAATTTAATGGAGGTCAGAAAATGAGAAGCTACAACACATTGTCCAGCTTTTATGTGAGTAACGCAAAAACCCCGCCTTTGCCCGGGTACGAGGCCTGCAGCTCTCTCGGACAGGCGCTCGGCGAAATCGCAGAACTCCGGCGGAGCGGCGTAAATCAGCCCATAACGGTGAGGTTAGCTGAAGGGGAATATTTCTTTGACAAACCCTTGGAAATCGGAAGCAACATATCGGCGGTCACAATCGAGCCTTTCGGGGACGCGAAAGTGGTGATAAGCGGCGGCAAAACCCTGAGCGGTTTTGAGAAGTCCACATTCAACGGCGTCGAATGTTTCGCTTTGTTTCTCCCCGAAGTCAAAGACGGCTCTTTTTGCTTCACCGACCTTTACGTCGACGGGAAGAGGGCGAACCTGACCCGGTTTCCCGAAACCGGGGCCTTCGGGCTGCTCGACTGCGAAAATACGGCAAACGCATTATTCGCATCTTCCAAATGGATAACCGTCGATCCGGGCGACCTCGCCGCAATAGGCGATAAAAGCCTCGAAAACGCGGTTATAAGCTACTGCCATTACTGGATAGACGAACATTCCCCCATTGAGAGCTTGGACAGGCAATCGGGCAAATTGGTCATGAAATATCCGTCGCGTTTTGGCATGATGGATGCAAAGGAGTATTATCTCGAAAACATACCCGAAACATTCGGCAAGCCAAACGACTGGTACCTCGACACCGAAAGCGGCATGCTGTACTATAAGCCGCGCTGCGGCTCCCAGACGCCCTCTAACATGACCGTCCGCGCCCCGGCGGCCGAAAAGCTCGTAAACTTCAAGGGGACAGCCGAAAAACCCGTCAAAAACATCCGTTTCAGAAATATCACATTCGCGTATACCAAAGGGGATTACCTTGCGTCGAACGGGGAAACCGAGTTCGCTTCGGATCCGCAGGCGGTGTCGGGCGGCCACGCCGCGATAAATTTCGATTATGCCGAATATTGTTTTATTGAGGGCTGCAAAATAACAAACTACGGGGTGCACGGCGTCAATATAAACAAAGGGTGCAGCAATATCAAAATTTCCGGCAGCGTTTTCTTTGACGGCGGCGGAGGCGGCGTGAAAATCAACGGATGCGGCGCGGAAGGCCCAAAGTGCGATATCACCCACAGCAACACGATATCGCATAACATTATCAAATCCTGCGGGCGGCGCCACATGGCGGCCTGCGGCATACTGATGATGAATTCGCACTCGAACGTCCTTTCGCACAATGAAATCTGCGACCTTTTCTATACCGGCATTTCGGGCGGCTGGGTCTGGGGATATTCCGACAGTGTCTCCCGAAACAATATCATAGAAAAAAACCATATACACAATCTCGGACAGGGTGTGCTCTCGGATATGGGCGGCGTGTATCTGCTCGGCGCCCAGAGCGGCACGATAGTCAGCGGAAATCTGATACACGACGTAAAAAGCAAGCGTTACGGCGGCTGGGCGCTGTACACGGACGAAGGCAGCGGATTTATAACGCTTGAAAACAACGTCTGCTACAACACGTCGGACAATTCATACCATCAGCATTACGGCAGGATGAATGTGGTGCGCAACAATATTTTCGCCTTCTCGGATTTGGAGCTCGTCCGCCTGACGCGCTTTGAACAGCATCTTTCCATCATATTCGAAAACAACGTGATGTATTCGAAAGGATCGGATATATACGGGCTTTCGATGCGCCATTTCCAAAATGCCACCGTCGGTTCGGGAAACAACGTGTTCTGGAGCAAGGACGGCGCGCCCAGATTCCACGGCGAATTCAAAACGCTTGAACAAGTGCAGGGCTGCGGCATGGATACGGGAAGCATAGCCGCCGACCCGTTGTTTGCGGATGCGGACAACTTTGATTTTTCGCTCAAGCCGGATTCGCCCGCCTTCGCGCTGGGATTTGTGCCCATTGATATAAGCGACGTCGGGCCGAAAATTAAATAAAAATATATTTAACAGAGACAGTCAGCATACGGCAATAAGCGGGTACATAAAAAATGTACTCGCTTAAATATTCAACTCGACCTTGTGACGGGTTCTCATACTTTCTATGATTTGCCGAAATCAAATTCAATTTCGCGGATACTTTTTAATATTTCATCTGCTGTAATACCGTCAAGCAATTCCTCACGTTCAGCGGTATAATCGCCGCTGCCCGTGTCAAATTGACGGATAAAATAAGCCATTCCAACTGCTCCTAACTCCTTTGTAAGAGCGGCGATTCCCAATTTACGTACAATTCCCGGGTTGCGGAAATTTATCGCTGTACTTTTGTTAATACTGCTATCCATTTTCTATTACCTCCATAAACCATGATACGGGATTCGATACTTTAATATTCAATTCCAATTTATTTGCCGCTTTGAGAAAACGGACATCGGTAGTCAGTAAAACATCTGCGCCCTGTACTTCTGCCAAGGCTAAATGCAGACTGTCGAATGGCTTTATGCCATGTTGCCTGAAAAACTCGGCTCGTTGCTCAATTTGAGGTGACATGGTAAAACGTTCTTTCGCTGTTGCATAAACCGCCTTAACTTTTTCAAGTCTTTCAGTGTCACACAGTTTTGACAGTTCAACATCTATTATTGCACTTGAAACAAGCGTCCATTCGCCGTTTTCACAGTAGGATATTATTGCCAAAACCGCTTCTGCTTCAAAGTATATTTTATCTTGTAATAAATCGTCGAAAGGACGACTTAAACAGCATACATCCATGTATATTTTCAACCTGAACCGCCCCCGCCTAATATAAACTTCATAATATGTCCGCTGTTATCACAAACTTATTATTAAATATATTATATCACAAAAATATAAAGATTTCAACTCGAATTTAATAAAATTTTCCTTGAAAATATTTTTGAAAAACGGATAACCAATCCGTTTTTTTACCGACTATATAAGTGTTCATTTCCAATATCTACGGCAGACGCATAAAAGAACATTTCCACTGCGGCCATGATGTTTCACAGGACAAACAACTTCGTCTGACAATCAGGGCAATCAAAGGCCTTCCCCTTTCATCGCTGTCGGAAGATGAGAGAGAAACAGCGGCGAAAGCAATCGAATCCGGATATATCAAAAAAGAAAACGATACCCTATACCCCA
>WQXD01000088.1 GCA_009785015.1 Oscillospiraceae bacterium
AAGCGCTCGTCGCCAAAAAATATTGGATTTACCCCACATACGGGGAAATTTTATACAGCGTGAACTGACGTTTCAAACGTCTTTCATATACGAAAAAAATTTTAATTAAACGCTATAATCAATTAAGGAGGATGATTATGTCAAAAAAAGCAATTTCACTCATCATCGCGGCCGTTCTGGCGGCATCCGTTCTTTTTTCATGCAAAACAACCTACGACTATGTGAAAACCGTCCAAGATAGTAATCTGCTTCAGGAAATGGGTTTCACGCAAAGCAGCGTGACCGTCACAGACAAATATGTGACATCCTCCGAATGGAAGAACCGCACCGAGGGCGGCACGGAATACGTCGATTTGAAAGGCAAGATAAAAGGCAGCGGAGAGGATATTGTGATGACATTCAAAGTGACGCCGATCGAGGGGGAAGAAGGCATGTTTTATATCCAGACGCATTCGCTCGAACTCGACGGGGAAACCAAAGGCGCCGACGAAGCGGCTGTGCTTTTGTACTACATGTACGCCGCCTACGACGGCGGGTTTGACCTCGTGGACATAGACGAATTTCTCAATTTTGAAGCCGAATAAGCGGCGCTTTGCATTTTGTAAATTCATTTAAAGGAAAGGAAAAAGGGTAATTTCTATGGAAGCATACGGCAAAAAAACATGGCTTATCCCCGACACCTATCTCAGCTCCGTCTCCAAGCACGATCCGCCCAGCCACGAATCGGTCTGCGTGCTGAACACTTCGGATGCCGACGCGCACATAAAACTCACGCTGTTTTTCGAGGACAGCGAAAAAAGGGACGATTTCGAATCCTTCTGCGGGGCGGGAAGGACGCATCATATCCGCCTTGACAAGATCCGCTCGAACGCGGGCGAGCCGATACCAAAAGATGTGCCATACGCCATTTTGCTCGAAAGCAGCGTGGAAGTGGTGGTGCAGTACAGCAGGCTCGACACCTCGGCGGTCGAAATGGCGCTCATGACCACGATGGGTTATCCGGTCGAATGATATACTGATATTTCGAAGTTTTCAGTAAACAAAAATTTATTTATGTTTTATCGGAGGTATTTTTATGGCGAAAAAAAATATAAACGTCGGGCTTATAGGTTATAAGTTCATGGGCAAGGCGCACAGCAACGGCCTGTCCAAAATCGGCATGTTCTTCGACGGTTCCGCGAATATAACCAAAAAAGTGCTCTGCGGCAGGGATCCCGAATGGGTAAAAGAATCCGCCGAAAAATTCGGCTGGGATGAATGCGAGACTTCATGGGAAAAACTGATCAAACGCGCCGACATCGACGCAGTCGACATAACCGCGCCTTCAGACGCGCACAAGACGATCGGGCTCGCCGCAGCCAACGAGGGCAAGCACGTGTTCTGCGAAAAGCCGCTCGCGCTCACGCTGGCGGATGCGCGCCAGATGCTCGAAGCGGCCGAAAAGAACAAAATAATCAACCAGGTCGGCTTTAACTACAGGTTCGTGCCCGCGGTCCTTTTGGCCAAAAAGCTCATCGACGAAGGAAAAATCGGGAGGATATTTCATGTGCGCTCGAGTTTCCTGCAGGACTGGATCATAGATCCCGAATTTCCGCTCGTGTGGAGGCTAGACAAAAAAGTGTGCGGCTCGGGCTCTCTCGGCGATCTCGGCGCGCACTGCATAGATATGGCGAGGTTCTTGGTGGGCGAGTTCGCTTCCGTTGCGGCCATGAGCACCACATTTGTCAAGCGGCGCCCGCTGCTCGAAAAAACGACGGGGGGACTGACCGCCAAAGCCAACGAAAGCGCGCCGATGGCAGACGTCGAAATCGACGATGCGACCGTTTTTGTTTCGGAATTCAAAAACGGCGCGATGGGGGTTTTCGAAGCCACCAGATTCGCGCAGGGGCATAAAAACGACATGTCGATTGAAATAAACGGGGAACTCGGCAGCCTCAAATTCGTATTCGAACGCATGAACGAGCTGCATCTGTCGGCAACCGACGAGCCGGGCACCCAGGGCTTCAGGCTTATTCAGGCGAGCGAAGGCATCCACCCGTATATGCAGGCCTGGTGGCCCCCGGGACACGTGATCGGCTACGAGCACACCTTTGTGCACGAGCTGTATGAATTCACCGAGGCAATCGCGGCCGGCCGGCCCCTTAACCCGATCTGCCCCACCTTTGCCGACGGAGTCAAATGCTCGCAGGTGATGGAGGCCGTCGAGCTCTCCTGCGAAAAGAAGATCCAAGTCGACGTCGACAGCCTGTAGGGACCGCGTATGGAATTTATTTTTGGGAGGCGGATGTGTTTTGAGTGAAAAACGCAAGAAATTCTGGATAAGGGTTATCGTGATAATTATGATTGCGGGGCTTGTGCTGCCGAGTCTCTTTGTGATATTCGGCAAGATGTGAAAAGCTTTATAATCTGTCCAAATTTATTATCAGCGCGGTGATGTCCGCGGGGGAAATGCCCGAGATTCTCGAAGCTTCGCCGATGTTGTCGGGCCGGAGTTTGCCGAGCTTTTGCACCGCCTCGATTCTCAAGCCTTTGAGGGACGAATAATCCAGATCTTTGGGGATTTTTCGCCCCTCCAATTTTTTGTGGCGGGCGATTTCCTCCTGTTCGCGCTTTATATACCCCCCGTATTGTATTTTTATCATGGCGGACTTGAATATATCAGCGGGCGTATCGGCGCTGCGGCCCGAATCGAGCTCTTTTAGCTTGTCGTAATCGAGTTCGGGGCGCTTTAAGAGCTCCACCAATTTTACGGCGGCGGTTATCTTTGAGGAATTGTTTTGCGTTAGGACGCCGTTTGTTTTATCGGTGGGGTAAATGGTGGTGTTTTTGGCCCGCTCTATCTCTTTTTCGATGAGTTCGAGCTTTTTTTGCAGTTTTGCGTAACGCCGGGAACTCACAAGGCCGAATTCGGCCCCGTATTTCATCAGCCTTTCGCCCGCGTTGTCCTGGCGCAGCGAGAGCCTGTATTCGGTGCGGCTGGTCATCACCCTGTAGGGCTCGTTTGTGCCTTTGGTCACCAGATCGTCGATCAGCATCCCGATATACGAGCCGGACCGCTCCAAAACAAACTCCGGCTTGCCCGACACTTTCAGCGCGGCGTTTATTCCCGCCACGATCCCCTGGGCCGCCGCCTCCTCATAACCCGAAGTGCCGTTGAACTGCCCCGCTCCGAACAGGTTTTCAATGTCTCTGAATTCCAATGAACGGCAAAGCTGCAGCGGGTCGCAGCAGTCGTACTCGATGGCGTAGGCGGGCCTCATCATTTTGGCGTTTTCGAGGCCCGCAATCGAGCCGATTATCTTTTTCTGCACATCTATGGGCATGGAGCTCGAGAGCCCCTGCAGATACATTTCACGGGTATCCGCCCCCATCGGCTCGACAAAAATCTGATGCCGCTCTTTGTCAGAAAATCTCACCACCTTGTCCTCTATGCTCGGGCAGTATCTCGCCCCGGTGCCTTTTATGCGCCCCGAATACATGGGCGAGCGGTGCAGGTTTTCGCGGATTATATCATGCGTCTGGCCGTTTGTGTACGCGATATGGCATACATGCCGGTTTTTTTTCGGCTTAGCCGAAGTGTCCGCGAAATTCACTATATTTTCGTCGCCGTATTGTATTTCCAGCCGGGAATAGTCTATGCCGCCGGAATGCACCCTGGCGGGGGTGCCGGTTTTAAACCTCATCATGGTTATCCCGTTTTGTTTTAAGTTTTCGGACAAATAGGATGAACGCGCCGTGTTGTCCGGGCCGCTCTCTATCGAAACTTCCCCTATCAGTATATTGCTGTCCAAATAAGTGCCGCAGGCAAGTATGACCGTCTTCGCCGAAAATATCTCGCCCGTCCGCGTTTTTACCCCGGCTGCGCGTTTTTTTTCGCCCTCGCTCTCAAAAATGACTTCGGTTATCTCGGCTTGGCAGATGTCCAAGTTTTTCTGGTTTTCGAGCGTCTTTTTCATTAGAGCGTGGTATTTTTTCCTGTCCGACTGAAACCTGAGCGATTGCACGGCGGGACCCTTGGAGCTGTTCAGCATCCTGCACTGGAGCCTGGTCTTGTCCGCCGCTTTTCCCATCTCGCCCCCCAGCGCGTCGATTTCAAACACAAGATGCCCTTTGCCCGTCCCTCCAATTGAGGGATTGCACGGCATATTGCCGATCGCGTCCAAGGAAAGCGTGAATAAAATCGTTTTCACGCCCATTCTGGCCGCGGCGAGCGCCGCTTCGGCGCCCGCGTGGCCCCCGCCGACCACCGCCGCTTCATATATTTCGTTTGATTCGTTTCCGTTTATTCTGTCCATATTTTTAATTTTTCGTTCATTTAATTCCGCAATTTTTATGATATAATATTTCTAAAACACAAGAGAGGTGCAACAAAACGCATGGATACGCTAAGGCAGCAAAACAAATTCCGTCTGGTTTCGGATTACGCCCCCACGGGGGACCAGCCCCAAGCCGTGGAGCGGCTCGCGGAGGGCATCGAAAAAGGCCGCAGGGAACAGATACTGCTCGGGGTCACGGGGTCGGGAAAAACATTTACGATGGCGAATATAATCCAAAAATTGAACCGCCCCA
Organism: Oscillospiraceae bacterium; assembly: GCA_009785015.1. The sequence goes on from WQXD01000088.1 coordinate 4,570, forward strand.
CTCTGGTGCTCGCGCACAACAAAACCCTGGCCGCGCAGCTGTGCACGGAGTTTCGGGAGTTCTTTCCCGACAATGCGGTCGAATACTTTGTGAGCTATTACGATTATTATCAGCCCGAGGCCTATCTTCCCGGGAAGGATATCTACATAGAAAAAGATTCGTCGATCAACGACGAGATAGACAAGCTCAGGCACTCGGCCACATCCTCGCTGCTCTCGCGCAATGACGTCATAATCGTTTCGAGCGTATCCTGCATATACGGTCTGGGCGACCCTGCGGAATACGAAAACTTGGTGGTGGGGGTGCGCGTGGGCATGAAGATGAGCCGGGAGGAATTCATATCGAGATTGGTGGATATAAACTACAACAGAAACGATATCAGCCTTGAGAGAAACAAATTCAGGGTGAGGGGCGATATCGTCGAGGTGATATCCTCGGATTCAAACGACAGGGCCACCCGCGTGGAGTTTTTCGGCGATGAAATAGACAGGATATCTTCTATCCACACGGTCACCGGCGAAGCGCTCAGTTTCTTAAAGTACACCGCGATATTCCCCGCTTCGCATTTTGTGGTCTCCAAGGAAAAAACAGAAGCGGCCATCGCGGAAATCGAAGAGGAGCTGGAGGAGCAGATACAATTCTTCCAAAGCAGCAACAAGCTCATCGAGGCGCAGAGAATAGAGGAGCGCACGCGCTACGACATAGAAATGATCCGCGAGATAGGCTATTGCAGCGGCATCGAAAATTATTCGAGGATATTCACCGGCAGGCCCCAAGGGGCCACGCCGTACACGCTCATGGATTACTTCCCCTCCGATTACCTGATGTTCATAGACGAGTCGCATGTTTCCGTGCCGCAGGTCAAGGGAATGAGCGCGGGGGACAGGGCCAGAAAGAAAAATCTCGTGGATTACGGTTTCAGGCTCCCTTCCGCCTACGACAACCGCCCCATGGTTTTCGAGGAATTTTTGGAAAAGATAAATCAGGTGATATATGTGAGCGCCACCCCGGCGGCTTTTGAGCGGGGACGCAGCGCTGCCGTTGCCGAGCAGGTGATACGCCCCACGGGGCTTTTGGACCCCGAGGTGGAGGTCCGGAAAATAGACGGCCAGATCGACGATCTGATCGGCGAAATAAATCAGAGAGTCGCCGCAAAGGAGAGGGTGATCGTGACCACCCTGACAAAGAAAATGGCGGAGGATCTGTCGGAATATATCGAAAACCTCGGCATAAAATCGAGATATATACACCATCAGGTCGATACTATCGAAAGAGTGGAACTGCTCAGGGATCTGCGCCAGGGGGAATACGACGTGATAATCGGAATAAATCTGCTCCGCGAAGGCTTAGACCTGCCCGAGGTTTCGCTGATTGCGATATTGGACGCGGACAAAGAGGGGTTTTTGCGCTCGGACACCTCCCTCATACAGATCATCGGCCGCGCGGCCAGAAACGTCAACGGAAAGGTGATCATGTACGCCGACAATATCACGGGTTCCATGGAGCGCGCGATAAACGAAACCAACAGGCGAAGACAAATCCAGCAGGAATACAACGACGCCCACAACATAACCCCGCAGACCATAGTGAAAGCCGTGCGCGACATGACGGACTTAAGAGACCGCGAAAAAGAGGAGTTGAGCCACTCCGCCGCGAAAGCGAAGAAACTCGAGGACAAACTCGAAGACGCCGCGAACCTCAGCCAAAAAGACAAGAGCAAGTTAATCGAGGATTTAGGCGCCGAGATGCAAAAGGCGGCGAAACAATTGGACTTCGAGCGCGCGGCATACCTCCGGGACAAAATCAAGAGGCTGCGCGGGGTTTAGAAAATCAGATTGAAATCAAACGAGGCCCACAAAATACCTTTTATCTCGTTCAGCTGGCCCGCGGTCATATAGAGCGCGTCCGAGATTATCATATATCCGGTTTCCGTGCTGTGGACCGGCGAATCGTTTCTGTATATGGTCAAAAGCGCGTCTTCGAGCTGCGCCGTATAACCCAATATCCTCAAAACCGGCCCCAACGGCACGCACAGCTCGCCGTTTATAAATTCCGGAGCCCCGCCGTCCCATCTCGGCGTATATTTGTTTGCGGCAAACCGCACCCGCACATCATTTGTCAGCTCTATTTTCACTTCGGCCCACAATACGGATCTCTGGATGGAGAGCAGTTCCCCCGCGCTGATAAATAGTTTTCCCTCGCTTACAAACGGCTTTTTCAGTTCATACGCTTCGCCTCTGTACAAAAAGCCTGCGCTGTCGCTGGCGTACCCCGATATCCTCGCGATATCCTCTATGCCAAAATACAGTTCCCCCGAAACAAATATCGGATTTTCGGTCAAATTTACCGAATGGCGGTTCAACGACAATTTGACGTTTTTCGCGCTCAAGTAACGTACCTGGGCCGTTTGGCTCTGATCCGGCTTGGGTGTTTCTTCCGGAATTTCCGGCCTCTCGGGCCTCTCCGGCAGCTCCGGTACGATTTTTTCCGGTATGATCTCGGAAAAATAGCTTATCACGGCGTCGGCATAGGCCTGCGCCAATTTATCCAGAAATTTATCGTCTGAGAGTTTGGCGCGGTCGGCGTCGTTTGTATGGAAACCGTTTTCGATCAAAACGGCGGGGACGTTATGCTCCCGTATCACGACATAGCAGGCGGCTTCGGCTTTGCGTTTTTGTATGCCGAGTTTGTCTATGGCGGAAAGTATCTTGCCGGCGAAATTCAAGCTTTGTTTTTCGTATGAGTACTTTGTATAATAGTTTTTCATCCAGTCGTGGGAATTGGACATGTAGAAAGCGTCCGCTCCGCTGACCGAGGTTTTTATCGGCGTGCCCGTGGCGTTGGAATGCAGTGAGATCATCAAAAAATTGTCCCTCACCGCCGCGTGGTTTTCATATTCGAAAACCTTTTTGAGATCCGGGTGTATTTTGCGCTCAAAATCGTAATCGAAGGGATAATTCATGTAAATCGCGGCGTTTTCCTCGGGGTCTTTTATTATGGCCTGCATGACGCCGATGAGCCTGTCTATTTCGCCGGCTTCGCCGCGCCGGATATTTTTCACCGCCTGAAGCGCCCATATGTTGACTTTCGCGGCGCGGACATAAACCGAGACGTTTTTTTCATCGGGGCGCGTCATCTGCACTGTGGCCCCGTTTTTTTCGAGTACGGCCTTTATCTTCAGCGCGAGCGCCAGCATGGCCTTTCCTTCGTCGTAATCCGCGTATACGTTCGAATTGCCGACCCCGTGCCCGGCGTCGAGAATTATCGTTTTTCCCTGGAGCTCCCCCTCTGCCGCTTTTGCGAAAACCGCCGGGCTTACGGCGAGAGCCAGCGTCAGAAGGGCCGCGGCGATGAAGCTCATCGTCTTTTTTTTCATTGGAATAAATCCTCCTTGAATGTTTTTTCACATTTTTTTTAGTATTCGGTTCTCTCCAATATGTCCTTTTGCACCGGAGCCGAAAGCTGGGTGTAATACGCGGAAAATCCCGACACGCGCACCACGAGGTTTTTATACTCTTCGGGGTTTTTTGAGGCCTCTTGCAATTTTTCCTTCGAGACGCAGTTTATCTGGACCTCCTGTCCGCCGCGTTCAAAGTACACTTTGAACAGCGAGGCGATTTTTTTTCTCGTCTGATCGCCCCCTATCTCGTCGGTGAATTTTATATTCAAGACGGTTCCGCACGCCGCCTTGGTGAAATCGGGCTTGGAACACGACAGCAGCACCGAAGTCAGGCCGTTTTTGTCCATGCCGCGCGAGGGCGAAGAGGCGTCGCTCAGCGGCTCTCCCCTGCCCCGCCCGTCGGGCGTGGCCGCAACTTCCGCCCCCGCGGGTATGTTCGCCACATTTGAGGCTATGGCCACATATACCCCGCCGCCGTCAAAGGTCTTGTATCTGGAATATATGTCGTAATGCGCATCCACGAACCATTTCGCGTATTTGTCGGCGTCGGGATCGTCGTTGCCGTATTTGGGCGCCCTTTTGAGATAATTTCTGATATCTGCGGCGCCCTCGAAATTCGCCGCGAGCGCGTCGCGGAGCCCTTCGAGCGTTATTATCCTGTCCTTGTACACCGCCCCTTCGATCGCCGCCAGCGAATCGGAAACCGTCCCTATGCCCATGCAGCAGGGCGAGTGCGCGCTTTTGTACAGCGCGCCGCCGTCGCGTATATCGAGCCCGCGGCCGATACAGTCGCGGCAGTAGCAAGACAGATACGGCTGCGAGTACATGGTTTTGTCATACCGGCTCGCCTCGTTGTTGAATACCGCCATATATTCGGCGAGCCCGTGTTCCATTTGGAGCTTTAACGCGCTCAAAAATTTTTCCATCGTGTCGAAAGCAGAAGCCTCTCCGGTTTTTGGTCCCGCGGCAAGGCCGGTCATGGTGTTCTTCCCGTTGTTTAAAGCCAGGTCTATATACACGGGCGAATTGAAGCGCCCGTCGGACCAGGGGGGCTGGCTGCCGGTGATGAAGTTTTCTATGCAGCCCACCATGCAGTAATTGCGGCAGTCCTCTGTTTTGTAACCGTAGCGCGAAAGCGCCGCCACGTTCACCTCGTCGTTCATCAGCGCGGGATAGCCGATTCCGGTGGCGATCACCTTCAGGCACTCGTCCAAAAATTCGTCCGGGTTTTCGGCGCTTATCCTCGCTGAGAGGTTGGGGCCGGGCACCCGGCAGTTTTTTACCGCTTCCAAAATGATGTAGCTGAGCTCGTTTACCGCGTCTTTGCCTTTTCGCGTGACTCCCCCTATGGCGATATTCACCACGTCGTCGCCGCCCTGATAGACGCTGGTTTCATGTATCTTGTACAGCGTGCACTCAACAAGCTCGAGGGCGCGTTCTTTTGAGATTTTGTCTTTTTTGTAGAACGGGTAAAGATAAAAGTCCAACCGGCCCAATGCCATCGCGTAGCGCCCCTCATACAAAAAGCTGAGGTGGATAAACCACACGAGCTGCAGCGCCTCCCGGAAGCTTTCGGGTTTTCCGAGCGCTATTTTATCGCAAATATCAGCGATTATATGCAGCTCTTCGCCGCTTTTTTCGAGCGCTTTTTGGCGGGCGGCGGCCCCGTAACCTTTTATCATTTCCGAAAAGCCGGTCATAGCAGTCAGCGCGGCGTTTAAAAATACCTGTTTTTTGGGGTTGTTTTTATAGCGGCTTATCGATTTTTGTATTTTTCCGATCATTCCGCCCACGCCGAGTTTAAGGGGGGTCTCGTAATCCGGGGCGAAATGATCCGCATTGGTCCAGAAGCTGTTTTTGCCGTAACTGCCGGCTATTTGCGCCGCCTTGTTTCGCTCCTCCGGCGTATAGGAATCGGAAAATTTTCCGTATATGGAGCCCGCGATCAGATCATTTTCATAGATATATTTTTCATGCGAAACAAACAGCTCTGCCGTGGCCTTGGCCTTCGCCGTGAGGGGATCGTCATTGTAATTTTTTTTATACCCCTCGCTCATAAGGCAGTCGCATATATTGGGAAGTCCCCGCCTGCGGGATTTCATCTGTTCAAATTCATTTTTTAACAGCTGCAGATTTTCCATAAAATTTCCCCACTCTCATTCGGTGAAAAATTCATCCAGGCGAACCGCGCGGTCTTCGCGCATCGATATATTCGCAGCTATGCCGATGCCGACCGACATCGCGCCTTCCTTAAGCCCGGCCAGCTGTCCCAGCGGATCGCTTTCCATGCCGCGAAACAGCGCGTTTCGGAGCATGCCGTCCGAGCCGCCGTGGCCGCTGTTTTTGATATCCCTCGTCAAAGAGGGCAGCTGCAGCATTGTCTTTGTCATGTGGTTTGAGGGTATGCTGTAGCACACCTCCTCGCCGAAGCGGTTGTATATTTTTATAACGCTTTTTGCCGCCCCCGCGTAAAACCCGGAGCCGAACAGGCATTTCAATTCGAGCCGCCCGCCGCCGCCGTTGAGCACCAAGTTCAGGCCCTCGTAGGGCGAATGCGCGGTGAGCGAATACGCCGCCGAAACGCCGTTTTTGTATCTGATGGACAGGCTCAGCGTGTCTTCGATGTCTATTTCGTCCGAAAACACGCACTTGTCGCGCAGGTACCCGTCGGCGCTTTCGCAGTCCGTGTATATTTTTTTATTGAAGTCATCCGCGTTTATGTCCCAGTAGAAATTGCATTCCCGCCCCCGAGCGCAGCTGCGGCAATTCACCCCGTCTGCCTTCTGATTCGTGCCGTAGAAGCGCCTTGAACCGAAGGCGTTCACCTTGTTTGGCTCGCTTTCCAAAAACCAATTGAGCAAATCGAAATGATGCGAGGCTTTGTGGATCAGAAGAGAACCGGAATTTTTGCGCTCGCGGTGCCAGCGGCGGAAGTAGTCCGCTCCGTGCGAGGTGTCCAGCATCCATTCATAATGCGCGCTGTATATGTCGCCTATCGCCCCCTCTGTCAGCAGCTCCTTGACGCGCATGAATACCGGCATGAAGCGGCAGTTGAATATGACGCTCACTTTTTTTTGGGTTTTTTTGGCGGCGGCGTATATCGCATTCAGCTTTTTTTCGTCTGTGGTCAGGGGTTTTTCGCTTATCACGTCGCAGCCCGCTTCGAGCGCGCCGATTATATATCCGTCGTGGGCGGCGTCCACCGTGGTCACAATGGCGACGTCCGGCTCTGCCGCGGACAGCATATGGTTCCAGTCGCCGAAAACCGGCACCTCATACGCCGCCATTTCCGAAGCCGTCTTCGCGCGCAGCCCGTTTATATCGTAAATGCCGCAAAGCTTCACGCAGTCCGTGTACAGCTCCGTAAGCGGCTTCACATATGAGGAAAATCCCCTGCCCCCGGAACCCGCGAGAACATATTTTTTCACCATGGCTTCAATCTCCCCTTTTTGTCTTTATTTCACATACGTCACTTTTGCGCTGTCGGGTTCATGCGGCTCCTTGCCGCTTTTCGCCAAACCCACCAAAACCGCAATGCCGAAATCATACCCTTCCGGAAACTGCATGCGCTTTTTGAATTCGCCGCCGCGGACTCCCGAAAGCGGTATGCCGGCCATGCCGCAGATGACGCTCCCCAGCCCGAGCGAATGGGCGGCCAGCGAGACGTTCTGGCTCAGTATCCCGCAGTCCATCAAAGAATAATGCGCGGTGTCCGTGGCCACCAT
>WQXD01000089.1 GCA_009785015.1 Oscillospiraceae bacterium
ACCAATGAAATGGAGTTGTTTTTTATGCTGTGCCCCGCTCACACCATCGCCGTGACGGGCAGCGCGGGCAAAACCACGACCTCCGCGATAACGGGCGAAATTTTAAAAAACTCCGGCAAAATTGTTTATGTGGGCGGGAATATCGGCGAACCCCTTTTAAACAAAATCGAAAACATAAAAAATGGAGATTACGCCGTGCTCGAACTGTCTTCATTCCAGCTCTTTGATTTGGACAATGAAAGATTTGCCCCGGACGCCGCCGTTTTTACAAACGTCACGCCGAACCATTTGGATTGGCATAGAGACATGGACGAATATATAGCGGCAAAAAAAATAATATACAAAAATCAAAGAGAATCCCAGAGGGTGATTTTAAATTTCGACGACGAAATTCTGCGGGACTTGGGAAACGAAACCAAATCGGAAAAGTATTTCTTTTCCGAAAATATCCTGCCCGAACGCTTTCAAAACGGGGTCTGCTGCAATAAAGACGATATTTTTGTCCGCTGCGGCGGAGAAGAAAAAAAAATACTAAAAAAAAGCGATATCTTTATCAAAGGCGCGCATAATGTGCTGAATTTTTTGGCGGCGGCGGGAGCGGTGCACGATATCGCAAATGAAGCCGCGATATCCGAAACTGCGAAAACATTTAAAGGAGTCGAGCACAGAATAGAGTTCGTGAGGGTATTTGGCGGAGTTTCCTATTACAATTCGTCGATAGACTCATCCCCTACCCGCACGGCGACGACTTTGAATTATTTCGAACAGGACAAAAAAATAATTGTGATACTCGGCGGCTCGGATAAAAACATTTCATTTGAGGCGCTCGCGCCCGCAGTTTACAAAAAAGCCAAAGCCGCCGTATTATACGGGGCTACAAAAGAGCTCATTCGGCAATGCCTCGAAGATCACCGAAAAAACGATGAAAACCGCGAAAAGCCCGCAATCTGCATATCCGATTCATTCGACGCGGCCGTCATAAAAGCCAAAGAGCTCGCAAATTCCGGCGATGTTGTCCTGTTGTCCCCGGCTTGCGCTTCTTTCGACAGTTTTAAAAATTTCGAAGAACGCGGAAACAGATTCAAAGAAATGGTAAACATGTTTTAAAATTTCATGTGAGGAAAGATGATGAATATAAAGAAGCTGCTCAGGCAATTTTTTGACATAGTCTCCCCTTCGGGATATGAGTACATGGCAAAAACCCAAATACAAAAAATTATAGATGAAAATTTTGACGGGGTTTTCGACGAGGTTTCCTGCGATAAATTCGGCGGGTTCCATTTGATAAAAAAAGCCCTGCCCAAAACCGGAAATCCAAAAAAGATAATGTTCGACGCGCATATCGACCAAATCGGCTTGGTTGTAACCGAAATATTGGACGGCGGGTTTTTGAGGGTCAAGGCGCTGGGCGGCATAAACAAAAATATACTGCCCGCATCCGAATTTTACGTCTACACTTACCAAAAAGACGAGCCGTTTGTATTTTCAGCGGACAGCAAGATTCCGGCAATCGCCGTAAGCGTCCCCCCGCATTTGAAAAATCTGAAAAACAGCAATTCCGAATTCGAAAACCTGTATCTCGATTCCGGATACGATTCAAAGGAAGAACTCGAAAAAATAGTCAGGATAGGGTCGCCCGTGGTTTTCAAACCCCAGTTTTTGAGCCTTGAAAACGATCTTGTATCCTGCTGCGGGTCAGATGACAAAGTGTGCGCGGCGGTCATGATGCTCGCGGCAAAATCCGTCAAAAACGCCCCCGAAGCGGAAGTGCACATGGTACTAAGCGCCGGAGAGGAAACAGGTTCCCCGGGCGCCGGTACTGCGGCGTTTAAAATACAGCCGGATTTCGCCGTCGTTCTCGACGTCGATTTTTCGCGGGACCCCGGAATTGACGCCGCCGTTTCCATTGAGATGGGCAAGGGCCCGGGGGTGACATATTCCGCAGCCACGAATATAAAGCTCACGAAAAAAATCATAAATCTGGCGCAGAGCAAAAAAATACCGGTGCAGATAAACGCGAATCCGGCATCTACGAGCACAAACGCCGACATAATTCAGATAACGGGGGAAGGAATACCGTGCGCGCTTGTATCCGTGCCGCTCAAGAACATGCATACGCAAAGCGAAATCTGTCTGGCGCAGGACATAAAGAAAACGGCCGGGCTGATTTGTGAAATTATAGAAAACGCGGGGGAATTGATGAGATGATAGACATAAATTTATTGAAAAAACTATGCCTCGCCTTCGGCCCGAGCGGGAACGAGGACGAAGTAAGGGATATTATAACCGAAGAAATAAAAAATTCCGCTTCCGAATATTATACGGATAAAGTGGGAAATCTGATCGTTTTCAAGAAGGGCGGCCAGCCGTCCCCAAAAAAACGGCTTTTCGCCGCCCACATGGACGAGGTGGGTTTTATGATAACTTCGGCGGGCGAGGACGGTTATCTCAAATTTAAAAATCTTGGAGGGATCGAGAGCACGGTCATACTCGGAAAGCAAGCGGTAGTAGGCGAAAAAAGGCTGCCGGCGGTGTTCGGCGGAAAACCCGTGCATCTGATCAAAAAAGAAGACCGGGATAAACCCTGCGCGGCCGAAGACATATATTTGGATACCGGCGTTATGAAAAAAGAAATCAAAAAGACCAAGCAGGGCGGCAAAAAAACCGAAAAACCGGCGCAGGCGGGAGATTTCGCCGTGTTCAAATCCGATTTTTGGGAATTCGGAGAAAACAAGATAAAATGCAAGGCGATCGACGACCGTTTCGGCTGCTGTATTTTGATCGCTCTCATAAAATCAAATCTGGCGCGCGACGCCTGGTTCGCTTTTACCACATGCGAGGAAATAGGGCTGCGCGGGGCGAAAACGGCGGCGAATATAATAGAGCCCGAAACGGCACTTATCTTCGAAGCCACCACGGCGGGGGATATCTACGACCAGAAAGAAAAAAACAAAATATGCTCTCTCGGCGGCGGCGCGGTCATTTCAATTATGGACAACGCGGCGATATACGACAAAAAACTCATAGAAAAAGCCCTCGAAACGGCAGCGAGAAACAATATAAAGACGCAGATAAAGCAGGCCGTCGCGGGCGCGAACGAATCCGGTGCATACCAGAGATCAGGCGGCGGCGCGGGAGTCCTCGCCATTTCCCTGCCCGCGCGGTATATACATTCCCCCTGCTCCGTGGCCGATTTATCCGATATGCAGGCATGTATGGATCTGGCAGTTGAAATCGAAAAAGTCATTTAAAATATATATACGGAGGTTTTTAATATGAAAATAAGCGTGAGTTCCTATTCCTATCTGGGCATATTCGGCAAGGACGGCTTTGATATCTGCAAGCTGATACAGACGGTCAAAAAACAGGGGTTTGACGGCTTTGAAATTGCCCATATACCAAACGGCGAAGTCGAAATTTTTGAGTTTTGCGGGCTGATCAAAAAATTGTGCGACGGCGAAGGGCTCGAAATCCCCAATTATTGCATAGGTTCCGATTTTCTCAACGGCAGCGGCGGGGACATAGAAAAAGAGATCGAGATGGTCAGGCATCATGTCGATCTCGCGGAGGCCATGGGCTCAAAATGCATGCGCCACGACGCGACCTACGGCGTAAAAAAAGAAGTCCCGCCGCCAAGAGGTTTTGAAGACGTCGCCGACAGGCTCGCTTACGGTTTTGGCGAAGTAACCAAATACGCCGAAAAAAAAGGCATATCCACCTCGGTCGAAAACCACGGGTTTTTCGTCCAGGACAGTTTGCGGGTCGAGAAACTCATCAACAAAGTGGGCCATAAAAATTTCGGGGCTTTGGTCGATGTGGGCAATTTTTTGTGCGCGGACGAAAATCCGGCTTATGCGGCGGGAATTTTGGCCCCGTATATAAAACACGTGCATGTCAAGGATTTCCACGTGAAGAGCGGAATGGGACCGAACCCCGGCGAAGGTTTCTTTAAGTCGAGGGGCGGAAATTATCTGAGGGGCGCGATAATCGGCCACGGAAATGTTCCGGTCGACCAATGTTTGGAAATCATAAAATCGAGCGGGTACGAAGGGCATATAAGCATTGAGTTTGAAGGGATGGAAGACCCGATAAGGGCGACGAGCATAGGATTGAAATATTTGAAAAGATTCGTGTAAGCGTCATATGGATTTGAGATTCAAGGATTTTAAAAAATATTTGTCGAAGCTCGATTGGTTTTTGATCGCTGCGGTATTTATTTCCACGGTATACGGCTGGCTGCTGGTCAAAAGCACCACCAATCCGATGCCTACGAACAGTTACGTAATAGTTCAGAGCGGAGCGGTATTTATCGGCGTCGTTTCGATGCTGGTCATGGCAAACCTCGATTACTGCCATGTTATCAAATACACCAAATATTTTTACGCGCTCGCCATCGCGGGAATGACAATCGTTTTGATATTCGGCGAAGGCGCCGAGGAAGTGGGCAGAGGCAGCTGGATCAGGTTTTTCGGCATAGGGATACAACCCTCGGAATTAGTCAAGATCCTGTACATAGTATGCCTGGCCAAACGGCTCGATAAAATCAAAGAAAACATAAATCACCCGTTGAATATCGCCCTGACGTTGGTATATGCCGGGATCATACTCGGAATGGTCGTATTTGACAATTTGGGGTCCGCTTTGGTATTTATTTTCATAACCTTCGTCATGTTCTTTTTCGCGGGAGTGAGCGTATGGTATTTTTTGGCTTTCGGCGCCGTGATAACCGCGCTGTCGCCGGTTATATGGAGTTTCATGGGCGAATATCAAAAAATGAGGATATTAGCGGGATTTGACCCGTCGATAGACCCTGAAGGCTACGGCTGGCAGGCGATAAGGTCCATGCGGGCGATAGGATCGGGCGGACTTTTCGGGGCGGGCTTTCAAAAGGGGTACATAACCCAAAACAAGCTCCTCACCGCCCAGCAGACGGACTTTATCTTCGCGACTGCCGGGGAGGAATTCGGCTTTCTGGGCGCGATACTCGTGATTGTGCTTTTGAGCGTGATTATCATGCGCATACTGCTTGTTTCTTTCAAAACAAAAAATACGGTGGGTTCTTTGATCTGCGCGGGTGTTTTCGGCATGTTTATGGCCCAAACGGTCGAAAACATCGGAATGTGCCTCGGAGTTATGCCCGTTGTGGGCGTGACGCTGCCCTTTTTTTCTTACGGCGGCTCGTCGGTAGTGAGCTGCTATATGGGAATAGGCTTGGTTTTGAGCGTATATTCGAGGCGCAATATTTACTTCTTCACAAGAGACGAAAATTTGGACTCAAAAAATCAGGAATTTTTGAATTGGTAAAAATCGAATACAGGAGATGTTATGCAAATTTTAAAATCGCACGCAAAACCCCGCGTACTGAGCGTCCCCAAAATAATTTTGTTGGTGTTTTTGTCGCTGCTGCTTGTTTTTTTGCTGGCCGTCTGGTTATTTTTAAATGTGTACACGCCGAAGATTTCCGATGATATAACAGAACCCCCGCATTTGGGCGCATGGGCGATCGAAGGCGAAATTATGGGCGATATATACAACGTTCTGGAAGGCGCGGATTTGGAGGGGAGAATTCCGCTGGACCGCGACAAGGGCGACGGCTATACTTTTTTGATTTTGGGGCGCGACAACGGGCTTCTCACAGATACAATGATGCTGGTGACCTTTAACGTCGCGGATAAAAAAGTCGGGATTTTGAATGTGCCCCGGGACTGCTATATAAGCAACAGTTATTACAGCGGCAGGATAAACGCGGTTTTGGCGAGCGGGTACAACGCCGCTTTGAAAACCGGCAAAAATCCGGAGGATGCCGTTAAGGACGGCGTGGATTATCTGCGCTTTATGATACAATATACCTTTGGCATACCCGTGGATATGTATGTATATATAGATTTGACCGGATTTCGGGACCTTGTGGACGCGGTGGGCGGAGTTGAAATGGAAGTGCCGGTTGATATGTATTACTCGGACCCGTATCAGGATTTGTACATCGATTTAAAAAAAGGGTGGCAGACGCTCGACGGAAAAAAAGCGGAACAGCTCGTGCGTTTCAGATCGGGATACGCGACGGCGGACATAGGCAGGATACAGACACAGCAAAAATTTTTGTCGGCATTGGCAAAAAAAATGCTGAAATTCGACGTGCAGCAGATCAGCAGGCTTTTTGATATCGCCGAAAAGCACATAACTTCCAATATATCGGCGGCGGATACCGCCTGGTTCGCCGCGAAGGTTCTCGACGTAAAACTCGAGGACATCGTGATGTACACGGTTCCGGGCGAACACTACATGGTCGGAAAAGCGGCGTGTTATTCGATGTACAAGCCTGAAATCATCGGGATAATAAACAAGTCTTTCAATCCGTACAAAGAGCAGATACCCGAAGAAAACTTCAATATATTCGAAGGCACCCGGACCTACGCCCATCTTGCGGATACGGACGGCCTGACGATGGCGGATCTGGCGGGCAACTGAAAAAAATTATTTTATCGCGGCGATTTTTTTCTAATCTTCTTTTCCAATTTGTTTTTGAAACTCTGCAAGCTGTTTGCGCAGAGTTTCGTTTTCTGCGTTTTTTCAAAATAATTTGTTTTTATATGTCCAATTTTCGGTATGTGAATTGTATATGTATATAGACGCGTCAAAAACAAATTTACAAAAAGAAAGGAAAGGGTTTATGGATTCGATAATTATGAATGAGATTAAAAATATGGACAATATTACCTTCTGGTTTGAATACGAATGCGATGAAAACGGCAATACAATTAAAGAAACCGACTACGGCGCCGACGGTTCGATTTTCTACCGGAATGAAAATGAATACGACAAAAACGGCAATATGATCAAACAAAATATATATAACGCCGACGGTTCGATTGATATTTGGGTTGAATACGAATATATCGCGATGGATATAATAAATTGATAATAACGACGGTATTTTTACAGTTTATTAATACAAAATTTGTTCTTTTGGATTGTTTATCTTTTTAGGATTGTATATAATAAATAATAAAAGGGGCGAGAATATGGGTAAAATCAAAATATATTTGGATAATTGCTGTTTTAACCGTCCGTTTGACGAACAAAATCAAATTCTGATTGAATTGGAAACTATCGCCAAACTGGAAATCCAAAGATTAATAAAAGAAGGTTGCTATGACCTTGTATGGTCGTTCATGTTAGATAAGGAAAATTCAGACAACCCGCATGAAAACCGAAAAATACACATATTGGAATGGAAAAAATATGCACAATCAATTGTTAAAGATAGTAGTGATGTTATAGCTGAAAAAGCAAAAGAGATATCAAAAAAAGGTATAAAACCCAAAGACTCTGCTCACTTGGCTATAGCGATAATGGCGAATTGCGATTATTTTATTACTACGGATAAAAAGTTGCTCAATAAAAACTTAAATGACATAGAGATTATAAATCCAATATATTTTATTGAAAGAGAGGGGATAAAAGATGAGTGACAGTATTTTAAGAGTAAGCGGAATGAGAGCACTAAATGACATATTAGGCGAAGTCAACGCCGAAAAATTCATATATTTAATCAACAAAGATAACTTTGACTATACAGAATGGCAAAAGGATTTATATCAGGATATGAATACTGACGAAATATTAAATATGGCAGACAAATACTATAAAGAACGGTACCCGGAAGAATTCAAGAATTGAATAATTAAAAGACAGCAACGTAAGTCAAGCACCAATGTTGATTTTATCCTAAACGGGAAATCACAAACAATGCGGCGGGGGCAAATCCCCCGCCATATTTATTGAAATTATCGCGGAAATATTCACTTGTACAGCCAAACGCCCATGGCGCTTTTATTCATATCACCGGGCAATTTAATATAGCCTGTATTGATGGCGTGCTGCAGCGCGATTGTGCGGAATTGTACCATATCCGAAGTTATCATCGATTTCCCCCGCAGATATTCGGGTATATCGGCGTCGAGTATATTTTTCGCTTTTTCTAGATAATTTTCCAACAGACCGATAATATCGCTGTTTTTATCAATTGATAGAATCTCATCAAGTTTATCAGATAAAAATACAGGGATTTTCGCTTCATCAATTTCAAGCTTGCGGGGGTATGGTATATCGTTGTATTTCGGCATGAGTACCTGCCCGTTTTTGCCGTATCCCCACATTTCTGTTTCGGGTATTACATTTTCGGTTTTTTCATAGCCCATCAGAGCCCATTCGCCTCCGTCGGCGCGTTTGATCGCGTGAATGGATTTTATGGGATTTTTTGCCTTACTGCCCAATGTACCTAAAAGCAATACAATAAGCGCCATTTTCATATCGTCGAAACTTTGATTTTCAGGCAGTTTTGATTTGTCCATTTTGTCAATTGCTTTTATCAGGAGCGGTGATAACGTTTTGCCAATTTCAAGTTTTAAATCATATAGTTCATCCTGCGCTTTCTTGCTCAAAATGACAATATTGGTTTTGTATTTTCCGTTTTCGCAAATAAGGAGCTCCGCTTCTGTCAAAATCCCTATTTCTTCTTCCATATAGGGCATCGCGATTCCGAGCGCGAGAGATAAATCCGCCGCTGTGCAGGGATTATCATACGCCTCCAATAAAATATTCTGCGGAATTATGCGCTCGATAAAACGTATTCCGTCCCGTTGTCCCGGTTTTATGTTCGCGTTTTGCAGGAATGTGATTTGTTCCGGCTGGAAACTCTTTCTTCCGTAAGCTCTTGCCATATTCATACCTTCTTTCATTATTTTTCGGCACTCATATAATTTTCGTTTGATCGTGCCGTTTGGAAGGTTAAGCATTCGGGCGATCTCATCGACAGATTTATTTTCAAAATAATATGAAACGATTATTTTATTATGCTCATGGCACAGCAGCGCAAGCTCACGGTACAGCAGAACCTGTTCTTCCTCGCGCAGAATATGATTTGCAACATCCATATTGTCAGCAACATTTTCGTCTATCTCATCTTTATCGACAAGCCCGCGCCGCATAGCTTTTTTCTTCGCCCATTTGGCGTAACAATTTCTTGCTATACGCCATACATAAGCATGAAAATTTTCAATTTTCAAGCCTGCGTTAAGCGACTTGATTACTTCAAGAGCTATATCCTGCGTTAAATCCCGCGCTTTTTCTTCGTCGTTCGTGTGCTTCAGAGAAAAATAAAATACCGGAGCCATATATTCGCTGACAAACCGATCGATCAAGGATTCCACTTTATGCTTTCACCTTCCTTTCGATAATGTAGTGCGTACTATGACAAAACGGTTCAAATATTTTTACGCTAATCCCCCGCCCTACTTAATACGCGGCCCGGACGCGGAAACCGACGCCCATATCTTCGGCGATTTTCCGGCAATTTTCGAGCTCATCGGGCAAAAGCACATCCACGACGGTCAAAGTGATTTCCGCGTAATTCTTTGCCCTCTTCACAAAATCCAGCATACCGTCAAAAGCCCTCGCTCCGAAAACGGAGCGGACATGCAAATTATACGCCTCCGCGTCGGACCGGTTGAGCGAAACCGAAAGACGGTCGATTATGTTCGCCATTTGCGGGGTTATGTCACAGCCCGCGATCATGTTGGCGTGTCCGTTGGTATTTACGCGTATTGGCATCGACGGCATGATTTGTTTTATCTGCCGGGCAACCCAAAACAAATCGTCAAAGCGGATCATGGGCTCTCCGAAACCGCAGAAGACCACTTCGTCAAACCCGGACAAAACGCGCGAGACGACAGACTCCAAAACTTCCTCTCGGGACGGCTCGCAATCAAGCCACAGGCTTTCGGATTCGCCGACCGCGCTTATTTTATTCCGCAGGCAAAAATCGCAGTCGCATGTGCAGCGGTTGGTCATATTGATGTATAAGCCGCCGCCGACCGTGTATGTTATATTTTGGGGCATACTACATAAACCCCTAAACCGTTATATGTCTCATAGATCGTGCCCACGGCGTTTATTTCCCGCAGCTCGTCGGCAAACATTTTCAATTCCGGATTTTCTTCCATATTGTGGACCACTATAACCGAACCCTCTTTCAAAAGATGTTTGGCCGCTTTCAAAAAGGGGCCGTATATGCGCTTTCCCCTGTATTCGGGACGGGGATCGTCTCCCCTGCCCGCCGCGTCGAGCACGAACATGTCAATGGGTTCCGTGCGGCGCAAAAGTAAAGCCTCCGCGTCTTCACAGCATATATTTGAATTATTCCCATATCCGAATTTTATAAAATTCTCCTTTGCCAGCTCGCACACCTTTTCGTTTATGTCCGATAAAGTGGCCGTGCCGTTGTTTTCAGATACGGTTTTCATAGCCCAAATCGCGAAATAACCGTAATATGAACCCGCCACGAAAATATTTTTTGGCTGCGTTATTTTCGCGGCTGCATACAGCAGAAGTTCATCTTCCGGAAATATGAAAGTCAAAAATTCGCCGTGATTGTAATTTTCGCGTATGGATTTTCTGTAATCTTCAAATCCGCCGTACATGTTTTCGCATTGCGGCAAAACCCCGTTTTCCGCGAGATATTTCACGATGGTATCAGTCGGCAGTTTTTCATCGGGCGGCGAAATTGAAATGCGGCGCAGATTGTATTCGTTGACCCATCCGGAATCGGGGAGGCTTGCATCCGCGGCCATGGCCTGGCGAAACTGCGCGGAATCTATTTTTTTGCTCAAATAATCCGCGTAGTATTTTTTGGGCGCCAGAGTTTTTTCGACATGAAGCGCAAATTGTCCGTTCAAAATTAAAATCCTCCAATTAATTATTTTCTTGACAGATTATATTATACATCACCCAACCGCACAAATCAAGTTAAATTTTACAAAATATTTGTATTTATTTGTATTTTTCTTCATCCAAAACGGTTGACAAACAAATCGTAACATTGTATAATTTTTCTGTAAGCTATAATAAATAATTTACGGAGGTTTTGGTTATGGAAAAAATAAAGGTCGGCATAATAGGCACAGGCGGCATAAGCCACCTTCACATGGCGGGTTACAAAAAACTATCGGACAAAGTTGAAGTGACCGCGGTTTGCGATATAAACGAGCAAAGGGTAAAAGATTATGCAAAACAATACAATGTCCCCGGTTGTTACACGGATTTTGACGAGATGTTCAAAAAGGAAAAATTGGACGCGGTGAGCGTCTGCACATGGAACAGCGCCCATATGCCCGCCGCAATAGCCGCTTTAAACGCCGGAGCGGACGTGCTCTGCGAAAAACCGATGGCCCTTGACGCGGCCCAGGCCGAAATGATGGAAAAAGCGGCGCTCGACAACAACAAAATGCTCATGATAGGTTTTGTCAGAAGATACGGAAACGACACCGCAATCGTAAAAGATTTTATCGACAATAATTTTTTGGGCGACGTGTATTACGCGAAAGCCACATATCTGAGGCGAAACGGCTGTCCCGGCGGCTGGTTCGGCGACAAATCCTATTCGGGCGGCGGCCCGCTCATAGACCTCGGCGTCCATGTGATCGACCTGACGCGTTATCTGGCGGGGTGCCCCATGCCCGTTTCCGCCTATGGGGCCGCGTTCTCAAATCTCGGGCTCAACCGCGCGAACGGCGGGAATGTGCAGTAGTCCACCG
>WQXD01000090.1 GCA_009785015.1 Oscillospiraceae bacterium
GCAGCTTACAAACGTGCGCGTGGAAGTGTTCCGCTACGACCATGCAGCACAAACGCCGCGAATGGAGGCAATTAAGGACTCTGACTCGCCCTACCCGCTGATATACGACAGCAACTTTTTTCCGCCAAATCTAAATGATATGAGTCTTTTGGGAGAAGTGATCATTTTTAAGGAAGCCGCAGCCTTTTGCCTCGCCGGGGGAAGGCTTGATCCCAACGCCGGCCCTACCATTATGATGAACGACTTTATATGGACTTATTCAGCCGGAGCGTTTCAAAGGGAGGTATTCTCAGCCCCGACAGACCTCGAGCTAATACAGAGGACATATTTTTCTATCCGGCCCGCTAACTATACCGGTTCCAACCCCGTGCTCACCCTGCAGTACAGGAACACCAGGAAAACCGCGGTCGCCCCAAGGATTTACGCGCCGCCTTTATTTCCGATGCTGGCATCCGAATACATGGATGTTGTTACAACCAGTTACGGTTATAAAGATCTGCCCGGTATCTCGTTTAAAAATGTTTTCATGGAAGTGGGGGATGGTATCAATGCGCCTGCGCGCAAGGTCGTCACCAACGCGACGGATACTACTTTCTTCGCGCTGCCCGACGTGGACGTGGATTCGGCGATACTGGTCTATAAGAACTACCAGCTCATGTTTTCCGACCCGGTCGTGGTTGCCGCTCTGGCAGCTCCGCCTTACTTTACCGACCTGGCCGCGGTAGATGACAGGAACAACAATTATGAAGAAAGCAGCACATCGTTTACGGTTTCTAGCGGCTCCGGCACGACCGCGACGAGTTCCCAAACCTTTGAGATCGGCGCCTATGTCGCAATGGACATCGCGATAGGCGCGGGATTCGCGGGAACCAGCGTCAAGGCTGCTCTGGAAATGGAGTTTGAGTATAACCGCGGCTTTACCTACGAAAGCGAACGAACAAGTACGGTCGTACACGATCAGAAATACACTATAAGCGCGGAAGACGGGGACGCGGTCGTGCTTTACTGCGTGCCTCTGGATGTTTACTTGTATGACCTCTATGTGCCAAAAGACATAGACGGAACGATCGTATATGAGCCGGGCAATTTCTACGCCGTCATCCCATACAAACCGGTACACAATATCCTGTCTGTAGCGGATTACGACATGGTGCGGCAGGATCACCCGGACGTCCTGCCCGACGTCAAAACCGAGGTGTTCACTCACACGGTCGGCGATCCGGCAACCTATCCGAAGTCGCAAATTGACGGTTCGCAGGTTTTTGAACAAAAATCCACATACACATCGACCGGTTCAATGGAACAATCTATCATTATCACTGAGGACACAAGCGTAGGTACCGCCACTACGAACAGCTACAACTTCAAAGCCGGCGGAGGCGTAAGCGTCCAGAGTGATTTCTTCGACTTCGAGTTTAAGGCAGGCGTGACGACCGGCGACAGCACATCGAAGGGTGTGATGCGCACCATCACAAACGGCACGACCTACTCGGCATCGGTTATGGATAAAGACAACAAAAACCCCCGGTCAGGCGATTATCAATTCGACTGGCAACTGATGTGTTATATGTTCAAAGGAACGCAGAATTTTCCTGTCATCACCTATCTGCTTACCAATGTGAGCAGCCCCGCCCGGCTCCCAATGGATTACGGAGTTTTGAAAACGACGAGTGATTCGGTGAAGCTGTACTGGGAACCCGGCCCGGAGGATGATGTGCTTAAAGGCGGCGCTCCCTTGAGCAACATAGAATATAAAGTGTATGCTGTGACGAATGCGGCGTACGGCGGGGATAAGATTTATAGAGAACTGACTGACACGATAAGCTATGACGGCGATGAAGGGATATATACCTACTGTGACGGAAACTTACCCGCGCAAACGGAGTTCACCTATGTGATCACGGCGGCAAAACGCGGCGTTTCCGGCTCCGTCAGTACAAACAGCGCAGAGATAACGGCGTACACAATGCGCGGCGGCATCTATTATGACGCTCAACCGCAGAACATCGAATTGACTGAGAAAGACAGTCTGACAGCATCATTGGTTGCGGCGGCCGGCTACAGCAGGGAGCCCATCACGGAATGGCAGAAGAAGTCCGGGATCGGCAATGCCTGGGTAACTGTCAGCGAGCCGGATTATACCACAATCAAGAATATCGCTTCCGCTACTTCGCTTCAATCTACGCTTCTCTTCAACGATCCCTCATCCGCGCAAGCCGGGATCTACCGGCTGGTAGTCAAGCTGGAATATGGCAGCATAATGTGGCCTATTGTCTCCGACCCGGTCACGGCGACGTATAAAGCTCAGAACCGGGTGCAGTCAGCAACAACGCTTGGATTTGACATCCAAAGCGGCGGTGCAGTGAACCTGAGCGCAGAGGTCGCCGGAAGTGACGGCGGCGCGCCGACCGGCGTCGTACAATTCAAGATCGAGTCAGTGAGCGGCAACACGCCCGCTTCTTATACCGGTTACGCAGTGGCTTATCTTGACGGAAGCGGAATCGCTGAAACGACCGTGTTGCTTTCCGGCACAGTTGTTACCCATATAACCGCGACATACTCCGGTGACAACCGATACGCAGGCAGTTCTGATCGGACGCCTGTCGATATAGTACCCAACAGAATACTGCGGAGCATCGCTGCGCCAAACGCGATCACAGGTGTGGCAAACGGTGCTGCGAAATCAGCGGCGGGGCTCGGGCTGCCTTCTACTGTGGCAATGCTCACAGACGCCGGTTATATATCGGCAAATGTGGCATGGGACGTGGCTTCATGCTCATATAACCCCGATTCGCCGAATCCGCAGAGCTTCGCTGTTACGGGAGCGGTAACACTGCCGATTAACGTCATCAATCCCAATGATGTTTCGCTGACCGCTGCAATCAGCGTCAGTGTACAACCGACGTCCAACGCCGCGCTGCTTGACATTTTGACAGGGATTGAGCAGCCGGATAGCATAGTGAAAGATCGCGGCGCGGTAAAAACAGCCGCGGGGCTCGGCTTGCCCGCTACTGTGACAATCACGACAAGCCGGAATCCGATGGGGATATCTGCGGACGTGACGTGGAATGTGGAATACTGCGCCTATGACCCCGGTATCGGCGCCGAACAGACTTTCAACGTGAGCGGTACAGTGACGCTCCCCGCAGGCGTGATCAACCTCGATGATTTATCATTGACAGTCTATGCCGAAGTGACCGTACTTCCGTCATCACCGTCATCAACAACTTGGACATATAACGGCGGCAGCGGCTGGACGCCTGACCGGGACCCGACCGACCCGCCTGTGACGGAACCCGGCAAGACAATCACCATAAACGGCGTCGCCGTGTCTTATGCTATTGACAACAACGGCATAGTGACGCTTAAACCGACCGAGGCGCAGATCAAGCAAATTATCGAGGCAAGCAAAGACGGCAATATCTCTATCGATCCCGGCGGTTTATCCGGGATTACCGTAAACGGCTTTATCCTTGAAGCTAACCCGGTTTGGTTCGGCGCCGAGAAATTCAAATCACTGACCTTGACTGTAAAGGGCGTCGGCAGCGTGTTGATCAAGTCCAACGTAATGGCAAACCTGTCCAAGCAGAACAAGGTAATGCGGTTTTCGCTGAAAAAAGGCTCGTTGGTATTCGATATCTCAACTGTTTCGGACGGCAAGAGCATCAACTACAACGACCCGGTGAATCCGCTGTATATTATCATTCCCGTGACGCTCGCCGCCGACACGACCGCAAACGGCTATGTGGGTGTCAGAAAAACGGCATCCGGCAACGTCATCATGCCGTACAGCGTCTACAAAAATGGCGAGATTATCTTCCAAACGGCGGGCACAGGCTCATTCGATGTTATCTACAACGGCAAGACTTTCACCGATACGGCAGGACATTGGGCATCGCCAAACATCATGTTCGTCGCGGCGCGGAATCTGTTCAACGGATATGGGAACGGCGTGTTTGCCCCGCAGGACACCATGACGCGCTCTATGTTCGCGCAGGTACTCGCCAACATCGAGAGCGTTGACCCGTCCGCGTACAAGACCTCGCGTTTCACTGATGTCAAAGTCGGTGCGTGGTACGCTCCCGCAGTCGAATGGGCGGCAAGCGTCGGCATAGTGAACGGCTACGGCGGCGGGTTGTTCGGGCCGGAGGACGAGATAAACCGCGAACAGATGGCGGTCATGCTGATGAATTACGTCGAGTACAAGGGTTACAATCTGCCGACAGGCTCAACGTCGGCGTTCAGTGACGAGCCGGCAATCGCTTCATGGGCGTACGACGCGGTGAAGATGGTACAGGCGGCGGGAATCGTAGTCGGCAAGCCGGGCAACATATACGATCCGAAATGCACGGCAACCCGTGCCGAGGTAGCGACGATCTGCGCGAGGTTCATTGAGATGATGGAAAACGGCGTAGTATGACACTGCACCGTTTCCCAATCATAAAAGTTTTCTTGCGTGAGGGCGCCCGAAAGGGCGCCCCGATTTAACGCTCACTGGCGTTTCGCTGTCTGTTCACTTCATAAAACATAACCGCCGCGGCGCAGCTTACATTCAGTGATGAAGCGGAAGCGCCTTTACTCATCGGTATAGTCGCCAGTATATCGCTTATTTCCAAGTAATGCCGGTTCAATCCGTCGGTTTCGTTGCCGATGAGCAGCAAAACGGGGGCAGTCAGGTCAATTTCGCAAATATCGGTTTTGTTGTCCTCAGTTGTCCCAATAACTTTTAGCGCCGGATACCTCGATTTTAACTCCGCTATATACCCGTCAATATCGGCATTGTCCGAGTATCGCAGAAAGGGAATTTTGAAAAACGACCCCATCGACGCGCCGATCACATCGGGCTCATAAATATCCACGCAATGTCCCGTAACAATCAGTTTCTCTATGCCCAGCGCATCGCAGGAACGCAGCATCGTACCTAAATTGCCCTTGTTTGAAGGTCTGTCAATCAGAGCGATGACAGGATTTCCGGAAAGTTCCCCGTCGTTTTCGGCATTGCTTTTCATCTTCATCACCGCGATCAATTCGGATGTATTTTGTTTTCCGCTCAATTGTGCCATAAGGTGTCCGGGCAATTCATAATTTATTTCGGTTTTGACATTGAGCAGTATGTCAATCGCCCATCCGGACAACTTTTTGTCGTGCGGATAAATCAAAGATTTGATTATCCAATTGTTTTTTACGGCTTCATTTATATTGCGGACGCCCTCGGCAATAAATTCATTGTATTTATGTCTTTTGTTTTTGTTGGCGAGCAGAACCTCGAATTTTTGATATGCCGCGTTTTTACTCAGTATCCGCTGTGTTTGCATATACCCGTCTCCCACCGAATTTACGCGAGGGGCGCCGTTTGGCGCCCCCGCTTTTTTGCATCTTCTTTTATTCCTCTTCTTGTTTTTCGCCGCCGTCTTCGCAGCAGCACTCTTCATCCGAACAGCAGCAAGCGCCTTCGCCTTCGCCCTCGCCGCCGTCACAGCATTCGGGCTCCGCGCAGCATTCCTCTTCGTGGCAGCAGCAGCATTCGTCGTTTTCGTTTTCATCTTCGCCGGCGATTTCGGGCTGCTTTGCCCCGCAAGAATAGCAGTAGTTGACCGACTTCTCCAATATCACGCCGCATTCGGAGCAATATTTTTTGTTTTTTATGTTGGCCGCCTTCGCTTTTTGGATTTTGATGGCGCTTTCGATTTCGTCTATGCTCGCGCAGAAATCCAAAATTTCAGCCGATTTGCCCTCCGGGGACTTTTTGTAATCGCCGTACACTATTTTGCCAATCTCCCGAAAGAAGCTGTCCCTTTTCGCCTCGTCGAACTTGATGCTCAAAGAAGTTTTTGTGAGCTCCAAAAAGTTCCCCGAGGCCTTCATCGCCTTTTTCGCGGTTTCGTTTACCGTTTTGCCCAAGTTATCCAAAAAATCGTTCATGATATACCTCCATGTTTTTAATAAAAAATTTAATACTATTTGCTGTATAATATTATACAACATAAATATAAAAAATGCAAGAGGAAAATAAAAAATTATTAATTTATATTATGTTTATTCAATATTTGTTTACTTTTTGGGCCCGCGGGGGCAAAACAAAGGCTGTATATACCATATATAGTATATACAGCCGCCGTTTTGTTCCTGCCTAAAAATTTTACAAACTTACAAATAAGATGCCTAATGAGATAATATTACACGTATCAAAAACCGTCCCGAATTTTTCGGGGGTAGACTATGTTTACGCTTATAAATAAACCCGGCAAATTATTATAACCGCAACATTTTTACAGCATATGCGATAAAACTGTCGGGGGAGCCTTTTGGTCTGTCCTCACAACTTCAAATGACGGGAAAAATCAGTTTTGTTTCATCTGCGCGAAACACTCGCTGCAGTAAACGGGCCTGTCCGAGCTGGGCAAGAAAGGAACTTTCGCTTCTTTCCCACAGCTCGCGCATACGGTCACGTGCATTTCCTTTTGGGATTTGCCGCCGCTTTTTCTTGAGTCACGGCAATTTTTGCATCTTTGCGGTTCATTCTGGAACCCTCTCTCTGCATAAAATTCCTGTTCTCCCACCGTAAAGATAAATTCCTGTGCGCAGTCTTTGCATACGATAGTTTTGTCTTGATACATTTAATAATACCTCGCTTTTGGTTTTAAAAATTTAATATATACCACACTGACAATCCTCAAAGAATTATCAACATTAAACAGTATATCAGTTATTCTGATAAATGTCAACAAAAACAAAAAAATATTATATAAATTAATACTTTGTTCATATTTGCCGCCCTATTTGCCCGGTTCCCAAGCGGTTTCGGCTTCTTCTTCTTCGGAAGTCACGGCCATATCCATGAGCCGCATCAATTCGAGGCAGCTTTTGAAGTTTTGCGTTTTCCCCGCTTCCAGCCACTGCACGCTTCCCTGCCAGGTCGAATTTTGCCGGTATTTGATTTTGACCAAAAAGGTGCTTTCAGAAATTTTTTCTTTTTCCGTACTCATATTTTCCCCCTTCCCTGCTGTATGTCCCAGCCGCGCAGTTTTCTCTGAGGCTGCGGGTACCATACCGCGTCGCACTGCTCTTCTATAAACCTCATCAGCTCATTTACGTCGCAGAATTTTTTTGCGGTGCCGTTCCATGCGCAGCAAATCTCGCCGCCGGCGAAAACTTTGCCTGCGCCGCGCAGCTTTATTGTAAATTCCGAGAGGTTTCTTTTTTGGACCCGCGTTTTTTTCGCGGCGGCGCGCCCCGGACTTTTTTTATCATCCATGTTTTTTGTCTTCTTTCCCAAATCAAATAATTTCGTGTTCCAACGGGATTATCTTATAGGTTATATCATACCGGCCCTTCAATATCTCATCCTGGATTTTTACGTCTATGCGTTTCATCGCTATTTCCGCGTCCTCAAAAGTCAGATTTGTCAGCATTATCAAAATCTGCTTGGAATTCCAGTGACAAACCGCGTCGCCGCGCCTGAAAGCCTGCACAAACCGTTTCCGCGTCTCTTCTATGGCCTGCGTTATGCGCTGTTTGTCTTCTTCTTTCGCATTCGGAAGACCGTCAAAAGAAGCGAGCACCAGCATAATCGAAAGCCCGCTCCGCTCCAGATTTCTGAGCATGATTTTGCTTATGGCCAGAAACGTCTCCTTGTCGCACTGAAAGGCGCCCTGGGTTCTTTCGTCGCCCCAAAGGATGTTGTTTATAAACGCCGCGTCTATATTCGCTTCCTCGGATTTTGCCGGAAGTTCCCTTGTCTGCTTCAGCACGTCGGTAAACGTATATGAGGGGCTCACGCCGAGTTCCCGGTACATCAGCTCCGTCATCCTGTCGTAATGCTTCTGGGCTTCCTGCCTCCTGTTGAGCGACACCAATGCTTTTAAAAAGAACAGATTGTTTTTTTCATCCAAAAATTCGTGGCGGAAAAATTCGTTGCACACCCTCACGACGGATTCGAAATCCCCCGCCCCGTCCAAAAGCTCCAAAAACAGCGTCACGCAGTCCGAATATCTTTTTTTGTATTTTGTCCGTATCGGGAGCACCCAGATTTCATACGGGAGATCGTTCAAAAAATCGCCGTTGTACAGTTCTATCGCCTTTTCGAAACATTGTTTCGCGTCGTAGGGCGACGCTTTCATGAGTTCTTTCCCTTTGTCGATATAATTGAGCAGCGAATCGCAGTCGACCCAAACGGGAAATTTTTCATTCCATTTGTAGCACCCCTGGTTGAACAGTATCAGGTCGTCGGCCTTTACATTCGCCGAAAGATAATTTCTCAAGCGGTAAATGAGGTTCTGCAGCGCTTTTTCTGGATTTTCGCAGTCGTCCTCGCCCCATAACACATCGATCAGCTCTCCCACGGACAGCATTTTGTTGCGGTGCGACAGTATATATTTGAAAAGGTTCCAGACGCGTATGGAACGTTTGCTGGTTTCGGTTATCCTGCTCCCTTTCGAGTATATTTCAAACCTGCCCAGCGTATATATGTGAAACAGATATTCCTCTCCCGCCGCATTCGCCGCGACAAGTCCGGCATTTCCGTTTTCCATTCTACTCCCCCCTTTCAAAAAAATATCCGAAAACTTTTACTTGAAATTATCCGCCGCGCTTTCCATCTGCCTTGCTATATCTTCCGGTATATCGCTTTTGTTCTTGATCATTCTGGCGACTAATACATATCTTGTGTCCCGTTCCTGGTTCGTACAGGTCGATAAGGTCAGTATCCTGTCGCCTTCTTTGACTTCGAGCCCGGAATCGTGGAGCGATCTCGATTTCATCTCCGCAGCGAGGTTCAAAAAATCCCGCTCGGACTTGAAAAACACTTTTATGTAATTAAAGGACACGTCCGTTTTGAAAAAAGCGAACACTTCCCACACATTGTTTTCGTATATCGTGTTGAAAATGACATACCGGTGGTTTTCGAAAAAATTTTTGTCGGAATAATAACTCAGCGTGTGGAACATGGAATTCGACGACATCTGGTGTCCGTAGAGCACCGTGTTGGGGTCGTGCCTCTCGGCTCTGTTTTCAAAATCGAGACAGATCGAACCCGCCGAGCTTTTGTTTTTATACAGGTTTCTCTCCAAATAATATTCGTTGTTTTCGGCGTGGTGCGCCACCGGATAATACACCACCGTGCCGGGGATGTGTATTATTCCGACTATATCGTCGTTATTATATATCCCCCTTAAGCGGTCGTACTCGGAGCGGTACTCTCTTTCGGCTTTTTTGGGGGATTCGGTGGTTTCGGGAACCTCGGCTTCGGGCGGCGGCTGCCGGTCTTCTTCCGCGCCGGCTTGCCCCCCGGCGAGCGGTCCCGCCGCGGTCAAAACGACCAGCACCGCAAGGTACAGGATCGCTTTGACGGCAAATTTTATGTTTCGCGTCGTTTTGTCCACTGTAACATACCCATATTATACCGTTATTTTACCCTTTTCAATACTATTATACTACAAGCCGCAATAATTTTCAACACTATTTTAAAAATATTTTTATGATTATTATCGCGCGCAAGATTTACGACGCTCCCTCCGGCAACAAACCGCAAAGGGAGCGTCAGTTTTATTTTTGCCGCAGTGAAACAACCAATGGGGTCAATCCGCCGGGTTGCCGTCCCCGGTCCAATCCCAATTTTCGACGCCGTTTTCTTCGTCATAAGTGTAGTCGTGCGTGAGCGTCGCTTCTATCATTTGGTCGTATGCCCAATGCGTTGCGGGCAGATCCGTATACATCTGCGGTAATTTCGCTATTGCTTCCGCATCGGGTTTTCTGTTTTGTATTCTATTTAACAAAGTGATTGCTTCGGCGCGGGTGATATGTCTGTCCGGCCTGAATGTGCCGTCGGGATAGCCCGCTATATAGCCTTTTTCGCTCATGGCAAGTATGTATTGCCATGCCCAATGCCCCTCCACATCCGTGAAATTTTGCTCATCCGGCTGATTTTCGGGAAGTTCAAGCTCCAGATATCCGCACAGCATGGTGCAGAATTCCGCGCGCGTCATGGTGTTCGCGGGTTTGAAGGTGTCATCCGGATAGCCCCGCAGGATGTTTTGCTCCACGAGGTATTGTATGGCCGGGTATGACCAGCGGTTTTCGCCGACGTCGCCTACCGTCAGTTTAAAATCAGCGCTTGAAGCGGGTTTGCCCAAAATATTGTACAGTATCTGCGCCGCTTCTTCGCGGCTCAGGTTCGCGTCGGGGCGTATCGTGCCGTCGCCGTAACCCATTATATACATTTCGTGCGTTTTAAATTCAACCACGGTAAAAGGTACGTATTCGTCTTCGGCGCCTTCTTCTTCGTCTTCGCCTGTCTGGGTTGTGGTATTGCCGGTATCGCCGCCGGGTCCGGGTAGACCGCTGTCGCCGCCGCCGGACGGTATATTGGTGCCGCCTCCGGTATTTCCGCCGCCACCGCCGCCGCCGCCGCCGGTGTCGCCGGGAGGCGGAGGCGCCGCCTGGACGGCAAAGGTGACGCTTATGGCTGCCGATATTCCGTTAGGCGAGGTTACCGTAACTGCCGCGGCATATGTGCCCGCGCCGAGCCCGGATATCGGACTTATGGTAAATGACGAACTCCCTCCGGCGGCGGGTATGGAGGGCAGCGACGCGTCCGACAAAACAAACGCGTTCGCATTTGTTCCGCTAAGCGCAATTGCCAAATCCCCCGTCGCTCCGGTGCCGCTGCTTGTGATTGTCACTGTCCGTCCGGCAGGCACTGCATAGCCGACGGTTGCGGGAGTGAAATTGACGGAAAAAGGATTGAAGAACACGCTGTAAGTCAAAACAGGAGGTTCGGGCTCATCAGGTTCATCGGGTTCATCGGGTTCACCTTCAATGATCACCGCGCCGTTTTCTTTTTCCACAGAAATAGGAAGGGTTATGTCATCGGCGCTCACCGTCAAGGCGTTTGTAATATTTAAAGGTATAGTGCCTGTAACATTATCCGCTATGTTAAAACGCAGAACGGCCAGTATTCCGTCCGCATCACTATCCTCTAATTCACCGATCCCCTGGTTCGACGCGGTAACTGTGATCCGTCCGCGTTCATTCGCTATATCTTTATTAGTCGGTATAAAGGCCACCGTCACGGGAAATACATCATGCGGGTCCGTGCAGCTCACATATTCCAATTTCGTCTTGTCGAAACTTATTTCAAATGAAAATCCCGCAATACCCGTATTTTCCGACAGGTAAACCGGCACATCTACCACACCGCCCGCTTCGCCGGTTACTGTCGCCGCCGTTATTGTCATCGATTCAGCTGCGAAAACCGACGTCATGCCCATATTCGCCAAAATCATGGCCGCGATGATCACGCAAAGTATTTTAAAATTTTTTTTCATTATAGGATATCCTCCCTCATATTTTTACCACGTTTGTTCAGTTCAGGGGGATACGGCTGTACCGGTAAAACGGCATTGCATAGGCCCGTCGGATATGCCGTATCCCCGCGAAATTGTCTGCGCTTTACGCCGCTTAGTCTAAACGGCTTTGCTTATATCATCGAGTATGCCTGACTGAAAGCCATGAAAGCGATGAAATCTTCCCA
>WQXD01000091.1 GCA_009785015.1 Oscillospiraceae bacterium
CGGCGCAGGAAAGCATCTGCCATGTTTCAATTTTCATTTTCGATGAAACATCGGTAAAAACAGCGATTTGCTCAAAACTTACCTCAGCGCCCAAAAACAATATAATACCCAAGGCCGACAACACCAAAAGCGCGATTTTTTTGCACAGCTTAAAAACAAGCGGCAATAATGCCGTACAAATAATAACGGCGATGCAAATCGGAGTGTACGGAATTATATAACTCGGGTAATCTGCGACGTCGATGCCTTTGTTTTGTATATATGCCGAAAGCATGACGGCGCCCATATAAATCGGATACAAAGACGCCGCTAAAACAACGCCGAGAGATATCAAATATACTTTTTTTGCGGACATAATTATTTTCTCCTTTTAATTTACAAGCGATCGGATAGTATTATACAGGTTATCATAATCCAATAATATTTTTTCCATCGATTTTTCCATTTCGCTCACATAGATTTTTTCCTGATTTCCAAACATAAGCTTTATCATATTTCCGGGGTGGCTGCTGCCGATTTCGAAAACAAGCCCTACGTCATAAACTATATTGTTGAGAATAATATCGAGCATATCCCTTGAATCATCGTCCCTTGAAATTTTTTCTTTCAGCAATATGCCGTGGTAAACGGGGATTACGTCTGTATGCCCGAGGGCTGCCATAGATTCCATGACTGTCCCTATCATTTCAAATTTGGCCTCGTTTATGGTAAGAGGCAGGGTATACATCCCCGTCCACGAACATGTCATGTAGTTTTCCTGTTTTTCGTCATATTTCGGCAGGGGCAGTATGCCGTACTCAATTTCTGAGGCCCTCAGGTATTTCTCAACGGAAAAAAGGTTGTATCCGTGAAACAAGACCCTGCCTGAATCAATGGGTATGCCGGCGGAAGGATTGCCGTTGTAACGATGCGTTTTATTCCCCTCCCACAATACGCCGTGTATTTTTTCGAATGCGGCGATTTTCTTTTCAGTGATAAGCTCGACATGGGGATAACCGTCTTTGTCAAGGGTTGCGGATATTTCATTGCAGGCATACATAAGCGCGGGGGAATGCCAGTCAATACAGAACGCAAGCCCATACCGGTCGTCTTTTGGGTCAAATACGCCGTCGCCGTTCAAATCAAACGAAGCCGCGGCAGCCAGCTCGTTGAGTTTATCTAACGTCCACTTGCCTCCTCTGACTAAGTTATACGGGCTCTCAATCGCGAGATCCTGAATCAGCCCTTTATTAAAAGCCAATAAAATAACGTCCTGGATTGCCACCGAGCCGGAAATAAGAAAAATTTTGTTCGCTATACTGAGATTGTTTATGCTTGTCTGGTTCCACCACGGTTTTTCAAGGTCAATATTGGGGATTGCGTCCCAGTCCCTCACATAACCGCCTGTGACCATTGGAGAGATATCCCTGAAAACGTGCGTGAAATACACGTCTGCCCGCAAATCGTTTGCCAATACGTCTTTACTGATGTCTTTATATGCGGCATCCCAATTATTTCCGTAAACGGGTTCGAGCTTTAAATTATACTCGTCTTCGATTCGGCGGTTTCGGTTATATACGGCGTCGTTGAACGCTTCGCCCGTCAATTCTTCCTCATACCGCCCTGCCGTGCCCACCGCCGCAAATGTTCCTTTATGCACAGGGTTTTCATCATTCGGCGGGATATATATCTTCATTGTAACGCCATCGAAGTCATTTGGCGGGAGAATTTCAAAAATATAAAGCTCCTTTTTGGCGTTGCCGTTTTCATCAGCTGTTTCGTTTTTTGTTTTGTCTGCGTCATCCGGAAAAATCCGGTCTTCTTTTGTGCATGATACTGTAATACTGACAGTCAAAATAAATATGATCAGCAATAAATACACTTTTTTTATTTTTTTCATGGCTTATAACCCTCCTTTAATTTTGCTTTAATTTTGATTTGCCGCTTCTCGCATAATTTTCAGCCATTTATTGAAGCATCCGGAATCATCATATGAATATACATCCACCAAAATCACGGATATACAACATTTTTTCGTCAATCCGAAAACCCGTTCGGCTTCTTCATGTATGGCTTTTTCGTCGAAAAATACGACGTTTGTAGGTTGCGGCTTCCAAGCATAAACATACTTCCCCTCGCACAGGGGCGCTGCAATCTCGTGATTTGTTGCCGGGCTGATAGAGAGCATCCGCAGATTTTTTATATATTTTTCCACCGATTTTATCCTTGCATCCATTGCGTCACAACAGCCGTACAAAGATAATCCGAATTGATTTATAACCCTCGCCTGATAAGGCAAGATGAATTCTTCCAGCATTTTGTCGGAAATTCCGGAGAATTCCTGCGCTTGGGTAAAACCCCAAAGATTTTTCGCGGCAACACGGCCGGAATCATAATCATTTCCCGGCAGTTCGTCGCAAAAACCCCTGCTGCTGGAGCCTAACTGCATATCAAGATTATTGAGAACAAGCAGCCCTTCATTCTCAAGCTGCCTGATGAGCTGTAATTGCCCCTGCGTCATGAATTCCATCACCTCATGGATAAAATCCGGCGCTTCTACAAGGTCGTAATATGTTTGCTCGTTGCCCCGCATTTGGAAATACTGATCAATCATACTGTCGCCCCAACCATAAGCGGTAAAATAAGGCGCGCCTTTTACAACGGTGAGTATATCGCCCAGCGCATCGTTTATCTGCTCGTATTTAGAATCCGCGCTTTCACGGTCTATGCGGAGTTCCGGTACTTTCATCTTTTTAAAATCGGAATATTCAATCAGACAGGGTTCAAATTGAACGGCGGTTTGGTTTTTACCCATGCTTACGCCCTTCATCCCCTCCATCCAAGGAGTAGCAAAGTGGTACCGCCCTGTGTATATATTGTCCGAAACGGGAAAATCGTCGCCGTATTTTACCCTCCCCATCAGCCATATTATATGCGATTCAACGCCGGAAAAAATCGGGTCGTCCGATACCGGAGACGATTTACTTTTGCGCAGTTCATCGGCGGATTGCCGGCAATATCCGTTCATTTGTTCATTGGTGAGCATTGCCGTAAGCGTCGGGGAGCCGGGAAGTTTCAGGGAATTTATGTCTTTATATTTTTGGATGAGTTTTTGGTTTTTATCCGATTCGCAATATTCTTCAAATTGTTTTGCTATATCGCGAATATATTGTCTTTGGCTGTTGTTTAACATGATTTGCGCCCCTCCCGTTTTTTACTTTTATTTTTTTCATTCAAAGCCGATTGTTTTCCGCAAGCCATTTTATTGTGTCTGCAAGCGTCTGTTCCATAGGCCGGACGCCATATCCCAATTCCTTTGCCGCCTTTTCGTGACTGAAATTTGCGTTGGTGTTCAATGTATAAATGGAATACGCGGTAAATAACGGCGGCTGTCTGAGAATCTTATAATATATTTCCGATAACGGCGCAGTCAGTTTCACGAACCAAAGCGGCAGTATTCTTTTTATCTTTCGCTTCCCCGTTATCTCGTGCAGCAGATTCAACAACTCATATACTTTAAAATACCGTCCCGACAGGATATAGCATTCACCGCTTCTGCCGTTTTCACAGCACGACAATATACCATCCGCGACATCGCGCACATCGACAAAATCATAGCCGCCGTCAATGCCGCTTGTCAAAGTGCCTTTATAGTAGTCAATTACAAGCTGGGTGATATGGCCCCTGCCGAAATCGCCCGGCCCCACTATGCCCGACGGGTGTATAACATTTGCGTCATGTCCGCATTTCGCGTAGTCAAGAACGCATTGGGTGGCTTCCGCTTTTGTTTTGGCATACAAGCCGACGACGTCATCGGGTGAAAAACGGCCGATTTCCGTTATTTTTTCGCTTGCGGGCAATTCGGGTATGGCGTGTACGGAGCTTATGTATACAAGTTTTTGTATATTATACCTCCCGCAAAGCGAAATAATATTTTTCGTGCCCGTGACATTCACGTCATATACCTTTTGGTCGAACTTCGAAGCAATCGACACGATACCCGCGCAATGAATAACCGTGACTTCTTTTTCATTTGCGCAATGCTCAAACATATCCGTCAGGCTGTCTGTATTGCATACATCGCCGTAAAAAACCCGTATATGTCCGCCCTGCGGCAGGTGTTTTTCATTGGGCAGACACAGCGCATATACAATTTTCCCTAGCTCATTCAGTTTTTTTGTGACGGCGCCGCCCAAATGTCCCGCCGCTCCCGTGACGATATATACGGCTTGGCGGTTATGCTCCGGCATGATTTCATTCCCCTTTCGATAAATTTTTACATATTTACATTATATCATAAATTATTGTTTAAATTGTGAAAAAAAATACATAAATTTATGTTATGATGGTGACATAAAAAAGCAGGAGGGAAAAAATGAAAATATTTGAGAAGATTTCACCCGAAAACACACCCGTCGCGATAAAACTCGCGATAGAAAAAGCCAAGGAAATATCAACGGATATTGTGTTGGCCTCGTCGTCGGGAGCGACGGCGTTTGCAGTTCTGGAGCTTGCGTCGGAAATGGACTATACGGGCCAAATTATCGCGATAACAAGCGTGTGGAAAAGCCCGGGCGTGAATCAGTTATCCGATGAAAACCGAAAAAAGCTCACGGAATCGGGCGTAATACTTGTGACTGCGGGGCACGCGCTCAGCGGGGTGGAGCGTTCGCTCAGCGGCAAATTCAACGGCGTATATCCCGTGGAAATCATGGCGCACACGCTTCGTATGATCAGCGAAGGCGTGAAAGTATGCGCGGAAATCGGGGCGATGGCTTTGGATGCGGGGGCGATAAGAGAGCCTCATGCGGTGGTCGCCCTCGGCGGGACAGGCAGGGGATGCGACACAGCCTGCGTGATTACGCCGGGGTATTCCGCGAAAATATTCGATATGCGCATTCATGAGATTTTATGTAAGCCGTATTGATTTTGACGCATATACTTTTAATTTGGACATGGGGGAAATACCGCAATGAACATACAAGCGGATGACAGAGCGCCTGCCGATTTCGGACTGTTTTCGCGCGTCGGCGAAATGCTGCGCTCATATATGAGCGGCGAGCGCGGTGGCGGGCTGATGTGGCAGGGGGGCGACATATACAGGTTAAACGCAGTCAAGGCAAACGAACACGAAAAAGACCCCTATTTGAAAGGCGGGAAAATAACGCGCGATATTTTAAGCACAATACCCGCCGCAATTGAGCCGACGGATATTTTCGCCGCAGGGGCGCTGACAAAAATACCGGGTGATCCCAAAATTACGGAAGAATGGCGCAGGCGTCCGGAAGCGGGCTATTGCCAGAGCAATCTGGGGCATATCTCGCTGAATTACGCGAAAGCGATAAAAAAAGGCGTAAAGGGATTGATGGGCGATATAGACTCCGCAATCCAAAAATTGCCCCCGGAGGAAAAAGACGGCAAACTCAATTTTTACGAATCCATGAAAACCGCCCTTGACGGCGTTTTATGCTATGCGGCGAACTATAGAGAAGAGGCAAAACGGCTGTCAGGCGTTGAGCCGGACGAAAATAGAAAATCCGAGCTTGAACGCATAACGGCGGCGCTGGAGAGGGTGCCTTTTGAACCGGCTGAAACATTGTTTGAGGCGGTGCAGACCATGCTGCTTTTCCATTTCGCGGGGCTTCTTGTAAATGTAAACAGCAATATGATGGGCAGGGTGGATTTTTTTCTGGACGAGTATTACAAAAAAGATATCGCCCTTGGCAGGGTAACTCCCGAAGAAGCCTCGGAATGGATGCAGTATGTGTACGCGAAAAGCAGCGAATTGGTCAATTTGGGCGACGCCGTGACGATAGGCGGCTGCGATTTGGAGGGCAGGCCTTTCTGGAACGACCTCACGTATTTTATTCTGGACGCGCTCAAAGCGTTGAAGCATCATCAGCCGCAGGTGGGGTTCAGATATGCGGAAGGTATGCCGCGGGAGTTGATGGTCAGAGCGTTTCTGCCGCTGCTGAGCGGCGTCCCGCAGCCGGGGTTTTTCAACGACGATATATGTGTCGCGGCTTTGGAGCGCGCGGGATTTGAAACCCGCGACGCGCGCGACTATGTGAACTGCGCCTGCGTTGAGCTTTCATCTTACGGACGCTCAAACATACTCTCCGGTTATACATACTACAATATAGCGAAACCCGTCGAAACGCTTTTGAATAATGGCGTGGACATGATAGAGGAAAGAACGGCTCATACCGCCTGGCCCAAACACGAGTTTCCCAAAGATATACCGGTAAAATTTTCGTCATTTGAGGATTTTCAGGAATCTTACAGACTGTATATGGGCTATCTTCTGAAAATATTGACCGAAAATACAAACGGGCATCTTTCGCGTAAGCCGAGCGTCGCTTATCCGCTGAGCTCTGTTTTGATCGACGACTGTATCGAAAAGGGGACCGCCGTGACGGACGGCGGGGCGAGATACAAGCATACTTTCCCGAATTTTGTCGGCCTTGTGACAGCCGCCGATTCGCTTTCGGCGATACGGCAGTGCGTGTACGAAGATAAAAAACTCACCCTTGAAGAACTTGCGGATTTGTGTTCCGCCGATTTTGAAGGACATGAAGACATCCGTCTGTATTTGTTAAACAAATGCCCAAAATTCGGAAACGGCGATAAAAAGGCGGACGCCATGGTCGAATGGGTTTACGGCGCCGTCGCCGGGGAATTGGGAAAACACGAAAATATATACGGCATAAAATACGCTCCCTGTTATTTCGGGGAGATGCAATACGTGATACAGGCCCGGCATACCGCCGCCACTCCCGACGGAAGGCGCTTCGGGGAAGCGGTCACGCCGACGCTCGGCGGCGATCAGGGAAGGGACCGCTTGGGCTTGACGGCGCTTATCGAATCAGTCACGGCATTTGACCATACGCTGAGCTCGGGGGGCTTGTCGGCGAATTTCGCAATCAGCCCGTTGTCGTTTAAAAGCTCCGAAGACGTCGATATTCTCATAAGCGCGCTGCTGACATATTTTGAAAAAGGCGGGATGCAGGCGCAGTTCAATTATGTGTCCGCCGACAAATTAAAAGACGCGCGGAAAAATCCGGAAAATCACAAAAACCTGCTTGTGAGGGTCGCGGGTTTCTCGGGATATTTTGTAAATCAGACCCGCGAAATCCAGAATCAGATAATCGAACGCACAGAACACGCGCTTCGGTAGGAATATCGTTTTTATTCCAAAATCAATCAAAGGAGAAATTGTGGATTATGGAAAGAAATAATCGGATTTTATTGACAATATGTATACCGTTGATCATCATTTTATCTTTATCCGCTGTCGGGTGCAACAGCGAAAACCCGAAAAATCCCGAAACTATCAAATCCGGCGAAGCAAACATAAAAGATTCGGCGGATTCGGACTCAGGGCTGCAAGCCGCACAAGAAGGCGGTCCCGAGCTGCCCGACATGGATTTCGGCGGGGAGGAAATCAAATTTTTAGTCAAAGAGGAAGGCGGGGGGATAACCAGGTGGACTTCCGTCGAGGTGTATGCAGAAGAGCAAAACGGCGAATTGATAAACGACGCGGTGTATATGCGCAATATCGCAATTGAGGAAAAATATAATACAAAAATCACGCGGGAATATTCGCCGGCGGGCGGCGCCAATTCATTTGACATGTTCAGAAAAATAAACACATTGGTTCTTGCCGCCGACGACACCTACGACATAGTGATGCCCACTCTTGAAGACTCGGCGCGCATGGCGCAGGAAGGAATATATCAAAACCTAAACGCCCTGCCGCATATCGACCTGTCAAAACCGTGGTGGAACCAAAAGATACTTGAAACGACCGCTCTTAACAACAAGGCGTTTTTCGCCACGGGGGATATAAGCCTTTTGTCGATGCAGGCCACATATACCATGCTCTTCAACAAAGCCGCCCACCAGATGCTTGAGTTTGAAGATATGTATCAGATCGTCAGAGGGGGCAAATGGACTATTGACAAATTGATTGAAATGAGCAGAAGCTGCGCCGCCGACCTCAATTCGGACGGCGTGATAAACGACCTCGACCGCAGCGGGCTTGTATGTATCCACAATTTATGCAGATCGTTATACGCCGCATCGGGTGAAAAACTTGTGGATATAAGCCCGAACGGTGAATTTGAACTGACGGTAAAAAATCCAAGGTCGATAGACGTTTTGGATAAAATATATGAATTGTTTGAAGAGCGCGGAAAGTCCATATTTATAACGTCAGACGAAAAAATCAGAAGCGCGGCCGTGAAAGGCATGGATCATGTGAATCTCGGAGCGCAGGTGTTTGCCGGCGGAGGGGCGCTGTTTTTGATGGGAACCATGCAGAATGTGCCGTATATGCGCGAAATGGAAACGGACTTCGGCATACTTCCGCTGCCAAAATATGACGAAAAACAAAAAGACTATAATTCGTTTGTGCATACATGGGCGGCAAGTTCCTGCGGCATACTGATAACTGCGAAAAATCCCGAGCGTTCGGCGGTTATACTGGAGGAAATGGCATATCAGTCCATGAAATCCGTCACCCCCGTATATTATGATTTATCGCTCAAAACAAAATTCGCGCGCGACGAAGAATCCGCGGAAATGCTTGATGTGATATTCCAAAACAGGGTATGCGATTTGGGTTATTTGTATAACATAGGCGGATTTGTGACAGGGCTTGAAGATCTGGTGTATGTCAAGCGGCAAAACAATTTTGTGTCTTTCATAGAGGCAAACGAAGGCAAGGCCCAGGGCGAACTCGATAATATAATAGAGAGTTACGCAAAAATAAACTGATTTTTTGTATTTTTAGGGAGGGTAAATTAATATGACACCGCGCGAAAAATTTATAAAGGCGTTAAAACGCGAAAAATTTACAGGGCATGTACCGCATTTCGAGCTTGTATTTTTTCTTACTATGGAGTCAATCGGCAAAGTCCATCCGAGTCACAGAAATTACGGACAATGGAATCAGATGTCCAAAAACGAACGCAAACAGCATATACGCGATATAGCGTTATGTCATACGGAAATAGCGGAAAAATATAATCACTTTGCTATATTCGTGCATCCGAATCCGCATACCGAAGAAGTGATGACGGCGATCCATGAAGAAATCAGGGAATTGAGCGGCGACAAATATTTTCTCCTGTCGTATTCGGACCCCACCCTATCCATACCGAACGGAAACAACATGGTCGACTTTTCGGTTGATCTGTATGAGCGCCCGGAAAAAATACACGAACAGCTGAAACGCAATTTGGAAAACGAAATAAAAAGATGCGATTTCTGGAAAAAACACGGCGGTTTGGTCGACGGATTCGGTATGTGCAGCGACTATTGTTTCAATGTCAACTGCTTTTTTACTCCGGAACTGTTCGACGAGTTTATAACGCCGTATTTATCCGAAATAATAGCGTATTTCAGAAGCAGCGGATTTTACTCCATCAAACACACAGACGGCAATATCAACGGTATCGTGCAAAAAATGGTGGATTGCAAACCCGACGCGATCCATTCGATTGACCCGCAAGGCGGCGTTGACTTGAAAACGATAAAAAAGCAGTACGGCGACAAAGTCTGCCTGATAGGAAATGTCAACTGCGGATTGATGCAAACCGGCACAATCGAGGAAATGGAAGCCGACGTGAGGCGTTCTTTGCGCGACGGCATGGAGGGCGGGTATGGTTATATCTTCTCGACGTCAAACTGCGTTTTTACGGGGCTTGAATTGGACAGGTACGAGAAAATGCACAAAATCTGGCGTGAAGAAGGCATATATAAGTGAAGCTTGACCGGACAGGCATCGGCTTCAATTAAGATTTGCATGAATCCTCCGATAAATATTGGCTCAATCTTTCAAATTTATATTCGATACGTTTCCGAAGCGCATCGTCGTTTATGCCGAGAACAAGCCGCATTTGCGCCAGCATCATTTCCACATCGGCGATTTCATCCAAAATATTATCGGCCGTTTCGGGCTGCGGCGTTCGGTTGATGTACTTCTGGAGAGCGACAATCAATTCCGCGCATTCTTCCACCGTTTGACCGACCTGCGCGTTTATGCCCCAGCGGTCAAGGGCGGTCTGCATTATTTTTATTTCTTCTTCGCCAAACTGCACTATCATTTGCTTATCACCTTTACTTTATTCTGAAATATCGGGAATCCACGAATATATTTTCAGCCATCAGACAAATATCTCAATCCATTCTGCGCTCGCTTGTTGGCATATTACCGGAATTTCAGGATATCTTTGCCGCATAAGCGACATGAAAGGATTTGTATTTACCTCAGATGAAATGGGCGGGAAAGTATCGTCGATATGGTTCAAAAATATTTTTTTCGGTTGCAGACGCTCCACAAAACGCATAGCATATTTATTGATATCCGAACGTCCCTGCAACGGCATTATGAGCAGATCAGCGCTTTTTGGATAATTTGTGTTATCATCCAAATTCAAACTGCCCATCAGAAGTATGCGTTTACACGATACGCTGATATCGTATATGACCGTTTCACCGGCCTCGACGCATTGCCTGTTCTCTTTGGCCATATAAATGAAATTAACCCAGTCGGATAAGATACGCATGTTAAAGAGCGTTTTTATAATAATCCCCATATCAAAAACTATATGCTTCCCCTTGAGCACACGCACTTCAAACGGTACAAAACTTAAAACATCACCCGGAATAATTTTGTGTATGCGAGCTTCATCAACCCCTTTTGCAATCAGCGTTTCACACGGTTTCGCCGTGCAATGGACTGCAGCCTCACCATCGCCTTGTTTCAAAATATTCGGTATATCGACGATATGGTCGAGATGACCATGCGTGACGAATATATTATCTGATGCGGAAAGTTCTTCCATAGAGGGCTTGAAAAGTTTATCGTTCAATGAAAAAAACGGGTCAAAAAGTAACTGCGTTCCATTATGTTCGAGCAGAATTGTTGCCGTTCCATACCATTTCAACTTCATATGTTTTACTTCAATCCCCAAAGTTTTCATTGTATTTATTATATAACTTTTAAAGCAAAACACAAGGGAATACGCAAACTCCGTGGCCCCGATATACCCTTTGAGCTCCGCGCGGTGCTATCCTTCTTCTATGGTAATCGCTTAAAAAAAGAATCAAGACCGGACGGTAGGGAAAACGGAGAAAATGAGATTTTCGGCGTTGGCCGCATCGACCCTGTACCGCGTTAGTTTCTTCTTGAACGTTAGCTCTCC
>WQXD01000092.1 GCA_009785015.1 Oscillospiraceae bacterium
ATATTTCCCAGCCCTGGTACGTCAAGTCCGTAAACAGCGAGATGACCATCGACGGAAAAATGTTTTTCGCGTACAGCGACGAGTGCCTCAACCTGCTCGAAAATACTTCCTGCGTGCTGTTCAACAAGCAGATGACCGCAGATCTCGGGCTTGGGAACATGTACGCTTTGGTCAAAGAGGGCAAATGGACGATGGATGTGTTTTTCTCCTATGCGAGAACCGCCTCGGCGGATCTCGACGGCGACGGCAAAATGACCGAAAACGACCGCTACGGCATATTGTCCACAGCGAGCGAATTCGTGCCCGCCTTCTGGTCGTCCGCGGGGGTCAGGACGGTGGAAAAGGACGCAGACGACCTGCACGTGTTCGCGGGCCAAAATCCGAAATATTATGACATCCTGGACAAAGTGTGCGAAAACCTCTACGGGGGCGAAAAGATATATTTCGACGGGGCCTACGACAAAGTCAGGGATTCGGCGATACCCTTCTCGGAAAATTACGGCTTGTTTTACTCTCACTGCCTCAGGGCCGTGCCCGGGCTCAGGGCGATGGAAACCGATTTCGGCATACTCCCCTTCCCCAAGTACGACGAGGCGCAGGACCGGTATTACTCCCGCGCGGGCAGGGGCTGGATCAACACCGCGCCGGTCTCCGCCACGGACCTCGCGCGCACGAGCGTGATCATGGAGGCGCTCGCCGTCGAGTCCAAAAACTACGTGATACCCGCCTATTTCGAGGTGGCGCTCCGCACCAAATTCTTGCGCGACGACGACTCCGAGGAAATGCTGAATATAATAGAAAAAAACAGGTTTGTGGATCTGGGGGACACCATCTACGCCACCCCCATATCGGACATGATAACCAACAGCATAATAGGCGACAAGAACACCAATTTCGTATCCCTGATCGAGAAAAACTTGGGCACGATAGAGGACATCATCCGAAAATCCAACGAGGCGGCGCGCGCCCTGGGGTGAGCGGCGGCGGAGCCACCCCCCTTCACACCGATTCAACTAAAATATTTATGGAGGAATCTTATGAAAAAAAATCATCGAAACATCAACAAAACCGCGGCGGCGCTTGTTTTGGGCCTGCTTTTTTCGCTGCTTTCGGTTCCGGCGTCCGCCGCATACGGGCCCGATGCCGAGCCCAACCTCACGGGCGCCTATCTCAAATGCACGGCGGTCGTGGACAAACCCGACACCGCCGACAAGACGCTCGCGCACTGCTCCTATGTGATGATAAAAACCGATTATGTGATCCAGGAAGGCGACATGCTCGAGTACGACGTCAAAATCGACTTCGACGAATACGGGGGCTTCGGCGCTCTGGACGGCGATATCACGGGCTTCGGCACCTCGATGCGCGA
Organism: Oscillospiraceae bacterium; assembly: GCA_009785015.1. Next base: position 1,370 of record WQXD01000092.1, read on the forward strand.
CGCGCCCGGAATGAGCGACCAAAACGGCGTGGGCGTGCATATCGGGGTCGATCTGCGGGACTACGCCTATGACGGGTGGTATCACCGGTATATCAATATAGGAACCGTCGCGGACGAAGCGGACAGGTTCACCGTCGGCAAAAAGCTGGCAAACGTCCAGTTCGGCGTGCACCCGAGCAGCCCCGAGCCCTTCGATTTTACCGCTACGGTGCTGTACGCCAACATCGTGATAACCAATAACGGCGAGGTGAAGTATGTCATATTCCAGAAAACGGACGACTTCATCCCGGAAAACGTGCGCAGGATCGGCAGCGAATTTGTCACTGCGGAGATACAAGCGCTCGAATTCACCCAAGAGGACCTCGACGCCTTTGAAGCGGCAAAACAGGCCAAGATAGCCGAAGAGGCTTCAAGGGAAGCTTCGCGCGCCGAAGCCGACGCCAGCAGGGAAGCGAGCCGCGAAGCGGCAAGCGTCGAGGCGAGCATAAAGGCGTCCGAAGAGGAAGAGGCCGCAGCCGCGGCGGCGGAGCAAACCGAAAGCGCGCCGCAAAAAGAGGAATCCGACGGCGGCAGCTTGATTTTGATACTCGCGCTTGCGGGCGGGGGCGTGCTCGTGATTGTGGTTGTCGTTGTCATAGCGGTGAACGGCGGCAAAAAAAACAAAGGCAAGAAATAAATTAATTTTTGTAAAAATCAAAAAAACTGTTGACACCAAGGCTGAAATGTGGTATAATCAGTCTACCTGCGCGGACGGGGTTCTTTTTTGTTCGGCTTTTTTTGCCGGAACAGAGCCGCGGCAGGGAGGCCAAATTTTAAATTAACGGAGGTGCCGAGAAAAATGAGAGTAAGGGTGACGCTCGCTTGCGCGGAATGCAAGCAAAGAAACTACGAGAGCATCAAAAACAAGAAAAATACCCCGGACAGATTGGAAAAAAACAAACACTGCAAGTTTTGCCGCAAACACACCGTGCACAGGGAAACCAAATAATTTATGATTGATGGGGGTATTTTTGTAAAATGGCAGCGGAAACCAAAAACGCCAAGCCGGTAAAATTGGATAAAAACGGCAAGGAAAAAATGAAATTGGGCGAGAGGATCAAGAAGTTTTTGCGGGATTACAAAAGCGAGATGAAAAAGATCGTCTGGCCCACGAGGACGCAGGTCATCCAGAACACGGGGGTCGTCATCTTCGCCATCATGTTCATAGCCGCCATAGTCGGGATACTGGATTTGGCTTTCGGCACGGGGATAATAAGCCTGCTCGGCGGTATCAGGGAATTGATCCAATCTTGATCCAAATAAATTTTAAAAAGCGGGAGATTTGAGCTGTTATGGCTGAAGAAGCGAAATGGTACGTGATCCACACGTATTCGGGCTATGAAAACAAGGTCGCGACAAACCTTGAAAAAATAGTGGAAAACCGCAAACTCGAACATTTGATTCAGGCGACGGAGATCCCCTTTGAGATAGTCGTCGAAACAAGCGGAGAGGACCAGGGGAAAAAAAAGACAAAAGAAGTGGAGCGCAAGCTCTTTCCCAGCTATGTGCTCGTAAAGATGATAATGACCGACGAGAGCTGGCACGTGGTCCGCAATATACGCGGGGTCACGGCGTTCGTGGGCCCGGGCTCCAAGCCCGTCGCGCTCACCGACGACGAAGTGGCCAAATTCAAAATCGACGCGATTTTGGTCACTGAGGTAAAATTCGCGGTGGGGGACAGCGTGAAGATCATAGACGGGGCCCTTCGGGATTCGATCGGCGTCGTGGAGGAGATAAGCCCGGACAAGAAGAAAGTGAAACTCATGATTTCGATGTTCGGCAGGCAGATGTCGACCGAAGTGGAATCCGCCTCGGTCGCGCCGATCAAGGAAAATTAGTTTGTCAAAAGAGATTGTGGGAGGGGCAAAATTTATTTTACATTGCCCCGCAAAAACCGGCAGACCACAAACGGAGGTATATTGAGATGGCAAAAAAAATCACAGCGTATGTAAAACTGCAGCTGCAGGCCGGAAAGGCAACAATGCAGCCGCCCGTGGGGCCGGCGCTCGGCCCGCACGGCGTCAACGGCATGAACTTCGTAAAGGAATTCAATGAGAGGACCAAAAACGACATAGGGCTGATCATACCCGTCGTAATTACGATTTACGCCGACCGCTCGTTTTCGTTCATAACCAAGACCCCGCCCGCCGCGGTGCTCATCAAAAAAGCGTGCGGCATAGAAAGCGGCTCGGGGGTCCCAAACAAAGAAAAAGTCTCGAAGATAACAAAGGCGCAGATCCAGAAAATCGCCGAGACCAAAATGCCGGATTTAAACGCGGCGTCCATTGAGGCGGCGATGGCCATGGTTGCGGGCACGGCGCGCAGCATGGGCGTCGAAGTCACGGATTAATCTAAATTGTAACGAAACGAAGGAGTAATAAAAAATGGCCAAAAGAGGAAAAAGATACCGCGAGCTCGCGAAGCTTGTGGACAGAACAAAATTATACGAACCCGAAGACGCGCTTCTGCTTTCAAAAGAGACGGCGAAGGCGAAATTCGACGAAACCATAGAACTGCATTTGAAGCTGGGCGTCGATGCGAGACACGCCGACCAGCAAGTGAGGGGAGCGGTGGTGCTGCCCCACGGAACGGGCAAAACCGTGAGGACGCTCGTGTTCGCCAAGGGCGACAAAGCCAAGGAGGCCGAAAACGCGGGCTCCGATTTCGTGGGGGCCGAGGAGCTTGTGGCCAAGATCCAAACCGAGAACTGGTTTGATTACGAAGTGATAATCGCCACACCCGACATGATGGGAACGCTCGGCCGGCTCGGAAAGCTGCTGGGGCCCAAGGGGCTCATGCCCAACCCGAAAGCGGGCACCGTCACCATGGATATATCGAGGGCGGTGCAGGAGGCCAAGGCGGGCAAAATCGAGTACAGGCTCGACAAGACCAATATAATCCACTGCCCGATAGGCAAGGCTTCGTTTGACAGCGCGAAGCTGAAAGAGAATTTCGAGACATTGGTCGGCGCGGTCATAAAGGCAAAACCCGCGGCGGCGAAGGGCACATATATAAGGAGCTGCACGGTGGCCTCTTCCATGGGGCCGGGCATAAAGATAAATTCGGCGAAATTGAGCTGATTTTGGAGATTTGTTTATGAACGGGCAAAATAACCGCAAAAAAATCGAGCTGTGCGGCGACTGGGAATTTTCGTATGTCGATTTCAAAGACGACAAAAAATATGAGAGCGCCCAAGAGCTGAAAAACGCGGGGCTGAAAGCGTACCCGTGCGCGGTCCCGGGCAGTTTTGAGCTGGATTTGTATAAAAATCACTTGTGCGGGGAGCCGTTTTTCGGCATGAACCCGGCAAAAGTGAGGCAGCTTACGGAAAACTGCAGCGTGTATTACCGCCGCAGTTTCGATTTGCCGGAAATCGGAGGGGCAAAGCCGGTGCTTGTGTTCGAAGGGCTCGACTGCGCGGCCTTTGTATATATAAACGGGGTTTTGGCCGGCGAGTTCGACAATATGCTCATCCCGCACGAAATCGGCTTGGAAAATTTGAACTTAAAACAAAAAGACAACGAGCTTTTGGTTCGCATAACCCCCGCGATCGAAGCGGCGAAAAATCACGAATATCCGCCCGGCGTGGCCGCAATGGGCGCCAATGCCGAATCGCTGTATGTCCGCAAGGCCCCGCACATGTACGGCTGGGACATAATGCCGAGGTTTTTGTCGGCGGGTATCTGGCGTCCCGTGTATATCGAGTACCGCGGCGCCGACCGCCTCGGCGAGGTGTTTATGCGAACCCTCGCCCTCGGCGGACACGGCGCGGATATTTGTCTTGACTGCAATATGGCTTTGAGCGGCCGGGATGACAAATACTCGCTCGGGCTTGCGATGGCCTGCGGCGGGTCCGCGGTCGATTTGAGCTGGGACGTGTATTTCGGCAGCGTCAAAAAGCGTTTTGCCATACATGACCCGAAACTCTGGTTTCCCAAGGGAAGCGGCCCGCAGAATCTGTACGAGGTCTGCGTTTATCTGAAAAAAAACGGTGAGGTCGCCGACGAATACAGGTTCAAGTTCGGGGTGCGCACCGTAAAGCTCAACAGAACCTCGACCACGGACCAGTTCGGAAACGGCGCCTTCGAGTTTATCGTAAACGGCGCGCGCGTATTCATGAAAGGCTCGAACTGGGTACCCGCCGACGCCTTCCATTCGCGTGACAGGGAACGCATCCCGCCCATGCTGGAGCTGGCGGAGGATATAAACTGCAATATGCTGCGCTGCTGGGGCGGGAACGTCTATGAAGACGACCTGTTCTATGAGCTCTGCGACGAAAAAGGATTTTTGGTCTGGCAGGATTTCGCCTTTGCGTGCGCGGTCTATCCAAACGACGAAGCGTTTTGCCGCGCGGTAAAAAAAGAAGCGGAAGCGGTGGTAAAGCGCCTTCGGAACCACGCCTGCGTGGCGCTTTGGTCGGGGGACAACGAGTGTGACGAAGCATATCTCTGGAATGGGTATTCCGACCCGAACAAAAACAAAATAACCCGGGAAGTATTGCCCGAAGCGGTCGCCGCCTGGGACGGCTCCCGCCCATATATCGCCAGTTCTCCGTATTTGGACGAGACCACGATAAAAACCGGGCGGGAATATGCCTCAGAGCAGCATCTGTGGGGGCCGAGGGATTATTACAAGAGCAAATTCTATATGGATTCCATCTGCCATTTCGCGAGCGAAATCGGTTATCACGGCTGCCCGTCCCCCGAAAGCATCAAAAAATTCATCGAACCCGCTCATCTGTGGCTTGGGCGTGACGGGCTTATAAAAGACGAGCAATGGCTGCTGCACTCCACTTCCCCCGTGCCCGAGCTGCATCTGTACGATTACCGAATTGAGCTGATGTTCAAACAGATCGACGAGGTATTCGGCAAAACTCCGGAAAGCCTGGAGGAATTCGCCGCGGCGAGCCAGATAGTGCAGGCGGAGGCCAAAAAGTTTTTCATCGAGCTTTTCAGGGGCGGCAAGGGGCGCAGATCCGGGATTTTATGGTGGAACTTGATCGACGGCTGGCCGCAGTTCTCAGACGCGGTGACCGACTATTATTTCGACAAAAAGCTCGCCTATCACTATATAAAGAACTCGCAGAAGCAGCTGTTTGTGATGCTGCGAGAGCCGGACAACTGGGTGCAGGAGGTTGCGGTTGTCAACGATTATCTGTGCCCGCAGAGGGTGAGTTTTAAAATCACCGATATAGACACCGCGGAAATTCTGGCTTCGGGGGTATCCGACGCGGGCGAAAACAGCAGCGTGACGGCGGCGCGCATACCGTTTGTCCGCGGGAAGAAAAGGTTTTTGGCAATCGACTGGGAGACGACGTCCGAAAAGGGCAGAAATCACTATTTGTCGGGGCATCCGCCGTTTTCGCTTGAACAGTATCTGGGCTGGATTGAAAAATCCGGAATGTTTGAAGAATGGCGCCGAAAATTTTAATTTGTTAAATTTTTGTTTTTTTTGATTTTACTGTTGACAGGACGCTTTGTTTGTGGTACAATGTCATTAGTAAAATCCCTTTCTTAGGGAGAGTTCCCGAGTGGCCAAAGGGAGCAGACTGTAAATCTGTTGTCTGTCGACTTCGGTGGTTCGAATCCATCCTCTCCCACCATTTTAAAAAAGCCTTGTAAAATTCATGTATTTACAAGGTTTTCTTTCTTAAAATTAAAAAATCACCGCAAACAAACCGGAAGGCGGGTGAATTTGCTTGTATATGGAAGCGTTGCCAAGTGTTGATTCAACAAACAAAAAAGTTTCAAAATATACGATAATGTACGAAAATACGGCTGTCTTGACTTTTGACAGGAATGCGGATAAGGTTGATTTGCATGATGGCAGCTGTCTTCCTTTTGGTTTGCGCGGAAATGTTTCTCCCAAACCGGCGGCGGTTCTCGAATGGTTGATTTTCCGCATTGACAATCTGCAGCGCACATATATGAATATGGTGTATTTGGCCAGGCAAGTCGGGCGCGACAGAGATAAAGTGTTGTCGGACAGCGCGGGCGTATCCTGCACGGATAACTTTTGGATAAAGACATCTGATGTTTTGGCCACGTGGGATGAATTGACAACCCTCCGGGATGAAAACCGGGCATTGAGTACAATAGCCCTGACGGGAAATATGAACGGCAGCACGCCGCAAGAATTGTTAAAGGGATTTACCTCTTTATTTACGACAAAAGGACATTTCACGAAAGCTATATTGGGAGGAAGCATTTACAAATTAAAAGAAGATGCTTTATTGGAACTTCCCGCATACCTGATAGGAAAGCATATAGGCGTTTCAATCGCGGAATGCGAGCTTGAAAACGGTTTTATCAAAATAAAGCTGTTCACATCACCTGCAATCTCGCTGGTTCACGCGGCAGAACTCAAGACTTATTTCGATACAACAGATGAAATATACAATCATATGTTGCAGCTTGGACGCACAGATATTGTCAATCAGCTGCAGCGAATGTATATTTTTAATTATATAATCGGAAACCCCGACTTGCACGACGAAAATACCGGCTTATTATATGACGCAAAAACATTTGAGTTTTTGGCTGTCAGCCCTTGTTATGACCACAATATTGCCTTTCAGGAAGGTTTTGGGGGGTTGAGCAGGGCGACCAAAGGAAATTCGTCGTCTTTGCCGTTGGACGACTGGACAAAGCTTTTTATCAATAACCACCCTGACATCGTTGAAAAACTGAAATTATTGCCGTATACAAAAATAAATAAGTATTTATCAAAGCGTCAAATTGCGGAATTAAAAGACCGGGTGAAAAAAGTTCTCGGATGGTTTGAGGAAAAAAGTTAAAAAGTGTGAGGAAAGAAATAAAATGATTTACAACAATTGTTTCGATACCGACGTTCTCGTAGTCGGCGGGGGTTTGGGCGGGCTTGCGGCCGCGCTGGGTTCGGCGAGGGCGGGGGCGAAAACCATGCTGCTCGAACGCAATACCTATCTTGGCGGCGTCGCCACTGCGGGCATGTGCTGTTCCGTATTCAACTGCCTGTTCACGCGCGGCAGAAAATTGGCCGTTTCGGGGATTCCGCTGGAAATCACCGACCTTCTGGCGGATTCCGGCGGTCCGGGAATGAGCTGGCGCAGGCACAAAGGCCATGTGATTTACGATTTGGAGCTGGCAAAGCTGAGTTTGGACAAATTGGCGCAAAACAACGCGGTACAGCTGCTCTTGGAGACAATGGTGACAGACGTCGCCAAAGAAAACGGCAGGCTGACCGGCGTCCGTTTTATCGGAAAGGGAGGCGCCGGAACCATATCGGCAAAAGCTGTCGTCGACGCAACGGGGGATTCTGACGTCGCCCATATGGCCGGCGCGCCGTTGATCACGATCCCCCGGGAGGGGTTTTCGCGTTCGAGTTACTGCTTCCGCATGGGCAATGTAGATCTCGACGGGTTTGTGGATTATTTCAGAAATAACCCGGGGCAGTATCCGGAATTGATGGACATCGAATGGAGCCTCGCCGAGGCGCTGGCGCAGTATGAGGACAACGGGACGTTTTTGTTCCCGCATGGCGGCGGCATGCAGATGGACATCATGAAAAAGGGGATCGAATCGGGCGAATTGAAACTTTCGCTGGGAGTATACGACACCATGGACGCCACCCAGATGCACGGAATCCGCAATACCAAAATCATGCACATAGTGACCGGTTATACAAAAATCAGCTTGGATGCCTTTGATATCAGCCGGGCGATCACGGACGGGCGCGAAATGGCCCACCACGCCGCGCAGTTCATGAGAAAACGCATGCCGGGTTTTGAAAACGCCTTTGTCTGCGGTTTCGCGGACAATCTGGGCATCAGGGCTTCCCGGTATATCCACGGCGATTTTGTATTCACGGCCCAAATGAAGTCGACGCCCTCGCGTTTTGAGGACGCAATAGGCCAAGGCGTCGTGGAAGTACAGCAAAAGCTGCACAAGGCAAAAAACGCCTGGGGCGCGCAAATTTTCGGCGATGACGTGTATCAGATACCGTACCGCTGCCTTTTGCCCCGGAATGTCGACGGTTTGATCATGGGCGCCGGGCGGAGCGTAAGCGCGGACAATCCCTATCTGCTGCGGGTGATGGCGACCACGATGACAATTGGGCAGGCGGCGGGGATTGCCGCCGCAACAAGCGCGAAAGAGGGAGAGGAACTGCGCCGCCTCGACGTATGTACAATACAAAGGGAATTGGCCGCTCAGGGCGTCGACCTCACGCGGGATTTTTAAAGGCGTCTTCGACTTTTTCAAAAATATCGGCCAGATCGCGGACGTCGTCATCCGTATAACTTTCGTTGATTGTGAGGTTGAAGTGGTCGAGCACCGATTTTTCGGCGATGGGGCACGGATATTTTTTGTCCGGGTCTCCTTTGTATTCGGGGGCGGACCACGGGTAGGCCGACGTCCCGAAAACTTTTTTTTCGGTAAACCACCTAAACGTCTGCGGCAGCGCGGCGCCGTAATCCGGCGCCACCGGCATCCCCTCGGCCGATAAGGCCCGGCAGTACAATTCCTTGCCGGCTGTCAGGGCTCCGCCGTTGAATTTCAGCCGCCACCACCAGTAGGAATGTTTCGCCCCGGGCAGCTGCTCCGGAATCGAAACGGCCGCAAGCCCGCCTATCAGAGACGCCAGCCGAGCCGCGACGTTTCTCCTGCGCTCCACAAAATCCGGCAGCTTTTTAAGCTGTACGCGCCCTATGCAGCAGGCAAGGTCGTCCGAATTGAAATTTAACGACGCTATCACATTGGTTTCGCCCGTCAGCCCGAACGGTTTTCCCCTGTCTGCGGCCCTTCGGGCGTTCCAGTACAGTTTCTCGCTCTTTGTAAAGACAAGCCCGCCCTGGCCGCCCGTGCTGTGATGTTTTCCGAACATCGTCGAAAATGCCGCTATATCGCCGAATGTGCCCACCAATTGTCCGTCAAGCGACGCGTGATGGGACTGCGCGCAGTCTTCAATCACCGGTATGTTGTATTTTTTCGCGGCCTTTACTATGTTTTTTATATCTGCGGGTTCCCCGCCGATATGAGCCGCGATAATCGCGCCGGTGAGCGGCGTTATCATCTTTTCGATCTGGTACGCGTCGGTGTTGTAGCGTCCCGGGGAGGCGTCGGCTATGACCGGAATGCAGTTTAAAAGGGTGACCGGCATGATCCCGCCCGGGTCGGTCATCGGGCATACCACGACTTCCGAAAAGGGCTCGACGCCCAGCGCGCGCAGGGCGACATACACCGCGGAAGTCCCCGAATTCACCGCGTCCGCATGCCCGCCGCCCATATACTCGGCGAATTCGCGGCAGTACGCGTCTTCTTCGGGCCCGTTGTAGGGAATGGTTCCGCCGTTTGCGATAACTTGGTCAAACAGGGCGTTTACCGCCTCTTTTTCCTCGCGGTTCATGGAGCCGCGCGGCGGAAAAGGCGTTTTTCTGAGCGGTTCCCCGCCGAACAGCGCGAGTTTTTTTTGTTTCCATATCGATTATTTCCCCGTCAGCATTTTTTTGACATAGCATATCGTTTCTTTTATGTCTTTTATCTGTTGTTCGCCCGATATTTCACGCTCGATGTACAAGTCGCCCGTATACCCCTGCTCCAGGAGCTTCAAAAGGAAAACCGGGAAATTCACCGAGCCTTCGCCCACTTTGCGTTCCATGCCCAGCGAATAAAAACCGCCCGGGTTATTTTCATTCGGATAATCGCCGTCTTTTACGTGGACGCCCCGGATATATCCCTTGAAAATATCGACTGCGTCGACGGGATTGCCCCGCCCG
>WQXD01000093.1 GCA_009785015.1 Oscillospiraceae bacterium
AAAATTTATCAAAATGGAGGAAAGATCATGAAAGCGAATCTAAAAGAATTCGAAGAAAAAATGCAGAAACAGATAAGCGGATATGAAAAATTACTCACCACAATCAGGGCGGGCCGCGCAAATCCCGCCATACTCGATAAAATCCAGGTCGACTATTACGGGACGCCGACGCAGATAAACCAAATGGCGGATGTAAAAATTCCTGACGCGAGGACTATTATCATAATCCCGTGGGACGCTTCCGGCCTTAAATCCATCGAAAAGGCGATAAACGCGTCTGACCTCGGGATAAACCCCATGAACGACGGAAAAATCATACGGCTGACCATAGCGGCTCCCACGGAGGAAAAAAGAAAAGAACTCACAAAGCAAGTCGCCAAGATGTCAGAGGAAGCGAAAGTCCATTTGAGGAATGTACGCCGTGAAGCCAATGAAAAATTCAAAGATATGAAAAAAAAGAGCGAAATGAGCGAAGATGAGCAAAAAAAGGCCGAAAAAGACGTTCAGGAGATGTTGGATAAATTCATCAAGGAAGTGGATTCGGTGACGGCGAAAAAAGACAAGGAAATTATGGAAATTTAAAAATATGGCAAAAAAATCGGATTTGAATACAAACGGCGAAAATATTCCCGGACATATAGCGATAATTATGGACGGAAACGGCCGCTGGGGAACGGCGCGCGGCTTGCCCAGAAGCGCGGGTCATTCCAAAGGAGCCCAAACGCTCAGAAAGATCGTGGAATATTGCGTAAAAATAAAGCTCGAAACGCTGACTGTTTACGCTTTCTCGAGCGAAAACTGGACGCGCCCCGAAGATGAAATCGACGCGCTGATGAAAATATTCGACAAACACATGGACGATTTTTTAATCAAACTCGCCGAAAAAGACGTGGAAGTAAAATTTATCGGGGATATAGATAAATTCAAAGAAATAAATCCGAAAATGTTTGCCAAAATGAGCGATATACAAATTAAAACATCCGGAAAAACCATGAAATTGAACATCGCCATGAATTACGGAGGCAAGGCCGAAATAACAAATGCGGCAAACAGGGCTTTTGAAAAAAACCGCGGACAGCAAATCACGGGTGAAATGATCGAAGCCGAATTATACACTTCAGGCCAAAAAAATCCGGATTTGATCATAAGGACGGCGGGCGAAAAAAGGCTTTCGAATTTTTTGCTGTGGCAGGGGGCGTATTCCGAATTTTGGTTTACCGAAGTATTATGGCCGGATTTCAACGAAAAAATATTAAACGAGGCTATAATCGATTTTTCCGGCAGGAAAAGGCGTTACGGAGGAACATAGATAAATGCTGAAGCGTATTATAACCGCGGCTGTCGCCCTGTTGGTTTTTATTCCCGCGTTGTTTTTTTCGCACACCGTGTTTTTCGATGTATTTATAGCGGCGGGTTCGTTAGTCGGAACAGTGGAGCTCTTAAAATGCGTGGGGATTATAAACAAATACGCGATATCCGCCCCTTCCATGTTTGTCTCCTTCATAATCCCGCTCATATTCAGGTATGTTTCAAACGAAGCGATCGTGCTCATCGTCATCGCGTATTTGTTTTATCTGCTGTACGCGGCGGTTTTCGCGAGAAAATATAACACCACAAACGATATAGCTCTCTGTTTTTTTTCGACTGTTTTCGTGACTATATCGTTTACAAGCATAATAATAACAAGGCAGCTCCCCCACGGCCAGATCATATACCTGATGATATTTATAGGGGCCTGGTCTACGGACACGTTTTCGTACTTCGCAGGAAAACTGTTCGGCAAACACAAATTCATCCCCGATGTTTCACCCAATAAAACAATAGAAGGCGTAATCGGAGGCGTTGTGTTCTGTTCAATTTCGTTTGTGTTATATGGCTTTATAATAGCGCGCATAAACAATATCACGGCCCAACCCGATTATCTGATACTCGCCTGCGCCGGAATCGCCACCGCTTTCATCGCGATACTCGGGGATCTGTCCATGTCCGCAATCAAAAGAAATTACAAAATCAAAGACTTCGGCACGATATTTCCGGGGCACGGGGGCATATTGGACAGATGCGACAGCGTTATGGCGGTGGCCCCGATTATAATGATTATCGGGGCAATATTCATAAAAATCGAACAATACGGATTATTTATATAGAGGTGGCAGAAATAAACATATCTATACTCGGTTCAACCGGCTCAGTGGGGAGCTCTTCTCTTGAAGTCATAGAAACACTCCGTGAAAACGGCGGCGATTATGAAATTTTCGCCCTGTGCGCGAATAAAAATATCGTTCTTCTTGAAAATCAAATCCGGAAATTCAAGCCGGAATTTTGCGTGGTTTGCGAAAAATGGGCCGCAGATGAACTGAAAATAAAGACAGGCGATACAAAAACCAAAGTTCTGGAAGGCATGGACGGCATCAATTTCATCGCGTCGCATCCCAAAACAGATTACGTGATAAACGCGCTGATGGGCCAGATAGGCTTAAAACCCACTCTGACCGCGATAAAATCGAAAAAAAACATCGGACTCGCCAACAAAGAACCGCTTGTGGCTGCCGGCGATATAGTCATGGCGGAAGCGAAAAAGCACAAAGTGGATATACTACCCATCGACAGCGAACACAACGCCATTTATCAGTGCCTTATAGGCGAACAAAAAAACGAGATAGACAAGTTGACTCTGACCGCTTCGGGCGGGCCGTTTTACGGCAGAAGCAAAGAACAGCTCAAAGACGTGAAAATCGAGGAGGCTTTGCGGCACCCGACATGGAAAATGGGCAAAAAAATCACGATCGATTCCGCCACCATGATGAATAAAGGGCTTGAGCTTGTCGAAGCCTGCCACTTGTTTTGCGTGCCGCCCGATGATATAGAAATATTGATACACAGGGAAAGCATTATACATTCACTCGTGCAATTCAAGGACAAATCGGTGAAATGCCTGATGAGCCTGCCGGATATAAAAATGTGCGCGCATTACGCCCTGACATACGCAAATGGGGGAAAAAGGGAGCTTAGTTCATGTAAAGAACTCGACTTGACAAAGATAAAAACTTTGAATTTCGAAAAGCCCGATGACGCCACATTCGTGTTTTTGGATTTGGCGCGTCATTGTATAAAACAAAAAGGAACTCTGCCCGCCGCCATGAACGCGGCCAACGAAGCGGCGGTGGACTTGTTTTTGGATGGCAGGATAGCTTTTTTGGATATATTCGAATTGGTGCAGAAAGCCGTCGAAAAACATAAAAATATAAAAAATCCGGATATAGAAGCCATTATAGCCACGGCAGACGAGCAAAAAAGAGAAATTACGGATATTTTTGGAGGTTAGCTATGGGAATCGTTTTATCGGTTTTTAGTTTTGTATTTTTCAATATTTTAATACCGCTGTTTGTGCTCGGTTTTCTCATATTTGTGCATGAGCTCGGCCATTATCTGGCTGCCCGGATGTTTAAAACAGCGATAAAAGAATTTGCCGTGGGTATGGGCCCGAAAATTTTTTCCGTGAAAAGCAAAAAAACCAAGATCGTGTACGCGGTACGCGCGATTCCGATAGGGGGGGCTTTGACGATGCACGGCGAAGACGAAGAATCCGAAGTTGAAAACGCCGTGAGCAAAAAACCCGTCTGGCAGAGGTTTGTTATTTTATCCGCCGGTTCTTTTATGAACATATTGCTGGGGTTTATTATCATGGCTGTTTTCGTTTCGGGGGCGCGGGGATTCAATTCGACAAAAGTGAACAGGTTTGTCGAGGGCTATTCCGTTTCAAACACAGGCGAAAACGCCGAAGAACGTTTGATGGAAGGCGATGAAATATTAAAAATAAACGGCAGTTCCATAAATGTGTATAATGATTTGCTTTACGCCGTTTTGAGGGAAGGAAAAGATCCCGTCGAAATGACGGTGCTCAGGGACGGCGAGCAATTGGAATTGAAAAATGTAAGGTTCCCGACGATTACAGAGGACGGGATCATATTCGGTATTATAGATTTCGAAAGCCAGCCTTACGCCAAGACGTTTACCACGGTAGTCCATCAAACTTTTTTCCAGTCGTTTGCCACGATAAAAATGGTTTGGAGCACGGTTTTCGATTTGCTCACGGGCAGATACGGAATGGAAGCGGTTTCGGGGCCCGTGGGTATCACGCAGACAATCGGGAACACGGCGAAAGAAGCCGCCGCGAGCGACGAAGGATTTAAAGGCCTGTTGTTTTTGCTCGCGCTCATAACCATGAATTTGGGAGTTGTAAACCTGCTGCCCCTGCCGGCGCTTGACGGAGGGCGGATAATATTTTTGATCATCGAACTGACGAGAGGCAAACCGATGAAACCGGAGCACGAGGGATATGTTCATCTGGCGGGTTTCGCGATTTTGATTCTGTTTATGATTTTTGTGACATACAAAGATATCATGAAATTGATAACGGGGTGAAATTCATGAAACAACGCAGAAAAACAAAAGAAATAAAAGTGGGAAGCGTAAAAATCGGCAAGGATAACAAAATAAGCGTGCAATCTATGATCAAAGCGGCTCCCGGTGATTTCGAAGGGATAAAAAATCAAATCGGGGAACTCAAAGCCGCGGGTTGTGATATTGTCAGGATGGCGGTGACGGATTTTGAAAGCGTGAAAACGATTTCCAAATTGAAAGAATTGGCCGCCGCCGATAAACGCTACGATATACCGCTTGTGGCCGACATACATTTCAACTATAAACTGGCATTGGAATCGGCTCACGCGGGAATCGACAAAATCAGGATAAACCCCGGAAATATCGGAAGCGAGGACAAAGTAAAATCGATTGCCGATGTGTGCCGGGGAAAAAAAATACCGATAAGGATAGGAGTAAACGGGGGCTCTCTCGAAAAACCCATATTGGAAAAATATGGCAATTCGAGCGCCGAAGCCTTGGTTCAAAGCGCGGCGTATAATATAAGATTATTGGAAAAATTCGATTTTACGGATATAATCGCAGCGATAAAATCTTCGGATGTAAACAAAATGATAGAAGCGAATTTGATTTTGGCCGATTTGTGCGATTATCCGCTCCACATAGGCGTAACGGAAGCGGGCCCGGCCCATATGGGCCTGATAAAAAACGCCGTGGGGATAGGGACTCTGCTTCAAAACGGGATAGGGGACACGATAAGGGTGACGCTTTCCGCCGATCCGGTCCTGGAAGTTTACGAAGGGATTTCGATACTGAAGGCGCTTGGCCTTTACGGCAGATCCATCGATATAATATCCTGCCCCACATGCGGGAGATGCAGAGCCGAAGTCATAAGCATAACAAACGAACTTGAAAAGCGGCTTATACCGATTGAAAAAGATCTGAAAGAAAGTACAAAAATAAAAATCGCCGTGATGGGCTGCGCGGTAAACGGACCGGGAGAAGCCAAGGAAGCCGACTTCGGAATTGCGGGGACAAACGACGGCTTTTTATTTTTCAAGCAAGGCGAACCGGGGAAAAAAATTCCGGCGGAGAAAGCCGTCGATATACTTGTCGATGAACTGAAAAGGCTGGTAAAGTGAAATGGAAACAAACGACCAAAAGCTGTTTTTTGACATATTCAACAAATATTCCCCGTCGGAGAAGGAAAAAAACATATTAAACAACGCGCGCAATATAAAAATCTCGACGGACCGGGAACAAAGACTGATTGAAATAGAGCTGTGTTTCGAAAATCTCGTGGAAAAAGATTTTTTGCGCGCCACGGAACAAAAATTATGCGAAATATATAATTTAAACGGAATGTTTTTCAAACCGAAATACAAAAAAGAACTTTTCTGCGACGAATATTTTGCCCAGATATTGGCGGAAGCGAAACGCCGGACAGCGGACGTATGTTTTTTAATGGACAGCGAAATAAAATCGGAAAACGAAAAAATCAAAATATCTTTGGCGCACGGCGGAAAAAATTATCTCGAAGAAGCGGCGAATTTCGTCGATTTGTTGAAAAAAATAATCGCGAGCGAATTTGATTTTTACGCCGACATAGAACTCGGCGGAATTGTCGCATTATACAAAAACGATGAACAGGATATAGCAAATACCGCAAAAAATTTAAAAAAAATCGAAGATGAAGTAAAAAACGGGTTAAAGGAACAAAAAACGGCGAAAAAAATAGAAAAGGAGACAAAAAAACGCGAACTCCAGCGGGAAAAAGCCGAAAAAATATATTCCAAAACAAATAAACTGATAGATTCGGAAAGTTTGACAAATTCGGCAAATCCGGAAGCGGAAAACAACGCGGTTTTTTATGACGAACAAACCGGAATTCTGGTTTCCGGATTTTTAAAGACAAATTTTTTACAAAAGGAACATATATTTTCAATATCCGAAACAAACGAAGAAGAAATTTCGCCGGACGATTTGATTCCCATCAGCGCGATCGACGGCGATATGGTCATAAATTCCGAAATGGGCGAATCGAGCGGATTTGTCGTGACCTGCGGAAAAATATTTTCGATAGAAAGCAAAGATTTGAGAAGGTCGGATAAAAAAAGCGCGGTTATAAAAATCACCGATTATTGTTCTTCCATAATAGTCAAGCTCATAGACACCGAAAAAAACGTTTCGCGGCTTTTAAAAAACATAGAAGAAGGAGATTACGCGATAATTTCGGGCGAGGCGAAATTCGACGATTACGACGAGGAAATAGTGGTGAATCTGGATTCGCTGACAAAAATAAAAGAATTTAAAAATATCGATAACGCCCCGAAAAAAAGGGTTGAATTACATCTGCACACCGCAATGTCGAACATGGACGCCACGATAAAACCGGAAGAAATCATAAAACACGCGCATAAAACGGGGCACAGGGCAGTAGCCTTGACCGATCACGGGAATGTCCAGGCTTTTCCGGAAGCCATGCTCGCCAAAGAAAAGTTAAAATTAAAAGAGGGCGAAGAATTTAAAATCATTTACGGAATTGAAGGGTACCTTTCAGACGATTCCGGGAGTTCCGTCGTGGGCAAAGTGAACGCCAGGTTCAACGAAGACATATTTATCATATTTGACATAGAAACCACCGGCTTGTCGCCTTCCAATTGCGGAATAACCGAAATCGGGGCGGTGAAAATAAAAGAAGGCGAAATAATCGAAGAATTCAACACCTTCGTAAACCCCGGGATGCCCATTCCGCAAAAAACCATAGAACTGAACGGAATAACCGATGAAACCGTAAAAGACGCTCCGAAAATAAGGGAAGCGCTCAAAAGTTTTTTTGATTTCGCGGGAAATAACATGCTCGTGGCGCACAATGCCGCCTTTGATATCGGATTTATAAAAAAATACGCTTCGGTTTGCCAATATGATTTTACAAACCCATATCTCGATACGCTCGCCATGTCGAGAAATATAAACAAGGATTTAAAACGCCACAATCTCGAGGCGCTCGTGGAATTTTACAAAATAGAGCAGTTCCGGCACCACAGGGCCTGCGACGACGCGCGCGTGCTCGCTATGATTTTTATGAACATGGCGGAGCAGATGAAGTCCTTCGGGGTGCTCACGGTCTTTGAAATGAACGAAATGGCGAGCTCAGCCGAAAGGCAGACATATCACATAATCCTGCTCGTACAAAACAAAACGGGTTTGAAAAACCTGTATAAAATAGTTTCCGAGAGTTATTTGGACTATTTTTACAAAAGGGCGAAAATTCCGAAATCCGTTTTGGAAAATTACCGCGAGGGCATTATAGTTGGTTCGGCCTGTGAATCGGGAGAACTCTTTTCCGCGGTGACCGAAGGAAAAAAAGATGAAGAACTCAAAAAAATCGCGGAATTTTACGATTATTTGGAAATCCAGCCGATTGGCAACAATATGTTTTTGGTGAACAACGGGACGGTGCCAAACGAAGAAGCCCTAAAAAAACTCAACATGAAAATAATAGAAATCGGAGAAAAAACAAATAAACCCGTAGTGGCCACCGGAGATGTGCATTTTTTGGAAAAACACGACGAAATATCGCGCAAAATACTTTTGGCGGGGATGAAATTTTCCGATTCCGACAGGCACATACCGCTGTATTACAGAACCACAGACGAAATGCTCGGAGAATTTTCCTATCTTCAAAAAGAAAAAGCGTATGAGATTGTCGTCGAAAATACAAATAAAATAGCGGATATGATAGAAGACGTGCGCCCCATCCCCAAAGGTTCGTATACCCCGAAAATGGAAGGCGCGGAAGAAAGGCTGAAAGAGATCTGCCACAAAAAAGCGGTTGAAATATATAAAGACCCGCTGCCGGAAATCGTGAAAAAAAGGCTTGAAAGGGAATTGGAGGCAATAATAGAAAACGGGTTTGCCGTCTTATACGTCATCGCCATGGATTTGGTTTCAAACAGCGAAAAAAAAGGCTATCTCGTGGCCTCGAGGGGGTCTGTGGGTTCGTCTTTCGTGGCCACTTTGGCAGGAATAACCGAAGTGAACCCTCTGCCTCCGCATTATTGGTGCAAAAACAAAAACTGCGCCTATTCGGAATTTATAACCGACGGCTCCTTCGGCTCCGGTTATGACCTGCCCGAAAAAAACTGCCCGGAATGCGAAGAAAAACTTTCCAGGGAAGGCCAGGACATACCCTTTGAAACTTTTTTGGGTTTCCACGGGGAAAAAGCTCCCGATATAGATCTGAATTTTTCGGGCGACGTGCAGGCTGCCGCCCATAAATACACCGAAGAGCTGTTCGGGCGGGAAAACGTGTTCAGAGCGGGCACGATCGGGGCGCTCGCCGATAAAACGGCCTACGGGTTTGTGATGAAATATCTCGAGGATAAAAAAACAAGTTTGAATAAAGCGCATACGGACTGGCTTGTTTCCAAATGCGTGGGCGTAAAAAGGACTACGGGCCAGCACCCGGGCGGGATCATCGTGGTTCCGAGGGAATACGAAATATATGATTTCACCCCTGTCCAGCACCCCGCCGACGACGTAAAATCGAATGTGGTCACGACGCATTTCCCTTTTGAATTTTTACAGGAAACGATTTTGAAATTGGACCTTTTGGGTCATGATGTGCCCACAAAATACAAGATTTTAAAAGAAATGACCGGAATCGACGTGAGGGACCTTCCCACAAACGACAAAAACGTGATGGAGCTTTTTGTTTCCACCAATTCCATCGGGGTAAATCCCAAGGATATATACAATGAGCTCGGCACATTCGGCATACCGGAAATGGGCACGAAATTCGTCAGGCAGATGATCATGGAAACAAAACCCGAAACTTTCGCCGATTTGCTGCAGATATCGGGCCTTTCTCACGGCACTGACGTTTGGGTGGGCAATGCGCGCGAACTCATAAAGAACGGGGTCTGCAAGCTCCCGGAAGTGATCGGGATACGCGACAATATCATGCTCTATCTCATACAAAAAAATCTGAAGCCCGATATTGCCTTCCTGATAACCGAAAGCGTGCGCAAAGGCAAAGGCCTGACGCCCGAATGGGAACAGATCATGCGCGAAAACGACGTCCCGGATTGGTATATGGATTCATGCAAAAAAATAAAGTACATGTTTCCCAAAGCTCACGCCTCAGCCTATATCATCGCGGCGATGCGCCTCGGCTGGTTTAAGGTATATAAGCCGCTCGAATTTTACGCGTCATATTTTACGGTACAGCCGGAAGGATTGGACGCCGAGCTCGTTTTATCGGGGACGGAAAATATAAGAAACCATATAGAGGAAATCGAGAAAAAAGGCGTCGAGGCCAAACAAAAAGAAAACGAAGTGATGACCGCCATGCAATTGGTGCTCGAAATGTATGCCCGCGGGCTGAAATTTTTGCCGGTGGATATATATAAATCCGCGGCTTTTGAATATAAAATAGAACAGGGAAAGATACGCCTGCCGTTTTCGTCGTTAAACGGGGTAGGGGAGACCGCAGCCGAAAATATAACCGAAGTCCGGAACAATTCAAACGGAAATATATTTTCCATCGAAGAAATCTGGAAAAAGGCGAAACTCACAAAAACCGCGGTCGAAATATTAAAACGCAACAACGTCTTCGGGGATATACCCGAAACCGACCAGATATCGTTGTTTTAAAATTATCTTTTGCGCAGCTGCATATAAAAATCGTTGTAGTACAGGCAATTGTCGACCGGGGTGTTGGCGGGTATATGATTTCCCACAGCCATAATAAATCCGGGATATTTTTTGCCTATATCCATGCATCTCTTCACTTCGTCATATATTTGCTGTTTTGTGCCGTACAAAAGCACCCTTGTGTCGGCGTTTCCTATAAAAGAATGAGTTTTTCCGTACTTTTGCGCGATATATGCCATATCGGTCAAAGGTTCCAAAACAAAACAATCGACGCCGCAATCCGCTATATCATCGACAAATTCCGTATAATCGCCGTCTGCGGTGAACAAAATCTTCTTGCCGCTCTCGATGAGCGGAGCGAACATTTTTTTGTAATTGGCGAACACATATTTTCTATACCAGTCCGGATGAATAAAAGCGCCTTCTGTCCAGACGATATCGTCGTGGATCATCACCACGGGGGATTTCGATTTCGCAAGCGCACAAAAAAACGGTTTCATCCATTCGCAGTAACGATTTGCCACTTCTCCGAATTTTTTCGGGTCGGTTCCTGCGCAGTTGAGCAAAAGGTCCCAGCCGAACATGGCGATAAAACCGGACATGCAGGTGGTGTAAATTCCGGTCATGTTTACAATATCCGGATAATAATCCTGCTGGCTCTGATAGTGACTGTCGAAATTTTTAACCCATTCGCCCACATCGGCTTCGCCTAATTTTTCATACGGGTCAAAATCAAAAACTTCTTCTTCGCCGGAAAACGGGCAGTAGATATTGTCGTTTCTGTCCGTGCCGCCGTGCGCATACACCGCGTGGCCCATCGAAGTCTGCCATTTCCCAAATATCTGGCCGCCGATGAGCACGTTCCAATTGATAGAAAATTCCCACATTTTGGTGATCGCCAGAGCCGCTTCGCCGGCTTTATTTGGTATTGTCCCGTCTATACCGGTGAGTTTTTTTATCAGGTCATAATGACCGGTGACGGAATATTCCGTTCTGGGAACGATATCCGTCATTTCAAGGTTGAGCGCAGCCATGCCGTATTTGTAAGACATAATATTTTCCTCCGTTTTTTTATTT
>WQXD01000094.1 GCA_009785015.1 Oscillospiraceae bacterium
AAAAAAGCGGTAATCAAGGGGACATATCGGCAGTCGAGCGTGAGGATACTATAAAGAAAATACTGCCGAAGGCATTATCGGATTATTTCTTTTTTGATGGAGAGCGAATTACAGATATTAACAATCGCGACGATGTTGTCGCGGCTGTTCGTGGGTTGATGGGTTTAGATGTTATCGGCGAAGCGCGAAACAGATTAGACCCGAAACGCTCTGGTTCAATAACTTCTAAATTGAAGAGCGAGCTTGATTTAGGAACTGATGCCAAAAGCGCGGGGTTAAAAAAGAAATTGAAGGAAAAACAGGACGAGTTAGCGAAAATCAGCGAGCGCATAATAAAAGCGAAGGACGAAATAGAGTTTTTTTCACGAAGGAAGGAAGAACTCAAAGAAAAGCTTGTCCAAGAAGCAGGTGCAAAGGTATTACAAAAACGCCGCGCCGACTTAGAAAAAGACATTGCGGCATATCAACGCAATATCACCGATTCGGCAGGGCGCATACTCACAGATTTCAACAAAGGGGCAATTGGTTTTTTTTCATTGCCATTGATTGACAGGGCTTTATCAGCTATCGAAAACTCAATGGAAAGCAGTGAGGGGATCCCTGAAATGCGACAGGGTGCATTCGATTTCATTTTACATCGCGGCAAATGTATCTGCGGTTGCGACCTTAGCGAAAACGAAGGCGCAAAAAAGCGCATACAGCACGAACGGGATATTGTACCGCCTGCAATCGTAGGAACGGCTCTCCACAATCACAAAGAAAATCTATTAAAATATCGAGCAGAATCGGAAAATTATGTTTCGATTATACAAGCTGACCATCGCTCGTGGAGGCGTAACATCAACGAACTTGACGAAAAGAATAAGGATTTGAAAAATGTCAGTGATGAAATCACAGCTTCGGGATCTGTTGATGTTTCGCAGATAGAATCTGACTATCAGAAAAACGAATCCGTTCTTTCGGAAAAACGAATACTTCTTGAAAAACTAATTGTCCAAAAAGGTGCGGTTGAGAATGAAATAAAAAATACAGAAGGAACGATCGATTCTCTCGCCGCAACTTCTGATAAAAACAGGATACTCCAAAAAAGAATCTTGTATGCAGAAAAATTGTTCGAGTGGTTCGACAAGTCGTACTCCGGACGCGAAGTTGAGATAAAAAAAAATTTGTTAGAGAGTGTCAATCGGATTTTCTCCGAGATGTATCACGGTCATAGAATCGTTGATATTGACGACAAATACCGTATTACTCTTTTAGCGCAGATTGCTGCGCAACAAAGGAGCATTGACGAAAGTCGCGGATTGGAAGCGGTTAAAAACTTTTCGTTTATCGCGGGATTGGTTGAAATAGCTCGAAAAAAGATGAACAACAGCAATTCGCTGAGCGAGGGGCAAAACGAGCTTGACGTAAAAACCGAAGCGTATCCGCTCGTTATGGACGCGCCATTTTCTAATGCGGACGAGGTGCATATCAATAACATTGCCCGGATAATACCGGGGATTGCCGAACAAATCGTCCTTATTGTTATGCAAAAAGATTGGGAATACGCAAAGTCTGCTTTGATAGGTAAGATAGGTAAATGTTATACAATTGAAAAAATTGAAGGTAGCGAAACCTATTCAATTATTAGGGAGGGAGAATAAAATGTTGTTTACTAAACCTTACGAGCTCAAAGGCAAACACGCGACTTACATTCGCTTTCTTAACGCCTATACAAAACGCTTAGATAAAGAAGCGAAAGTCGCGGGAATATTTGACGTAGCCGTGGATGTGTATGTTATCGCTCCTCTTATCGGAGCGGCATACAATTTACGTTCACCAGTTGATACCGAAAGTCAGGATAGTTTTACATTATTCGGCGATGCAATAATCAATCGTCAAAAGTTGTTAGATTTCGTTTATCGACTGGTAATGCTTAGCGAAAAATCAACTGATTTATCAGACGACGACCGCATTGAACGCGCGTATAAAGCGGATGAGAAGCCCGAACTGCTTGAAGCAAACCTTGAATTGTTTCACCAATATATGCGCGGCGGTGTTGAGTGGCTATACGAACACGTCACAGCGGGAGCTACGATCCAAGAAGATTATTTAGACAAGGTTAGAGAAATCGTTACATTTTACGCCGATGATTTTGAAATTTCACAAAAAGATATTGATAGTGATTTCGTAAGCGTGTAAAAATTTCTAGGTGTGCAAATGGGCCTTACCCTTCAGCCTAGCGTTCTCAGTGACGGCTTCGACATCGGCCACCCGATCGCCGCGTAGTACGGGCTACGGATCACCCAGAAAACCCTGCATACTCAATTACGCAGCTTCACTTTTTTGAATTAGAAAAATTATACCAGTAGACGACGAATTATATCGCCGACAACTGCATTTTATGTATAGCCATAGATTTATATAAAACATATTGCAAAAAACAAAAATCCATGGTATAATTATGATTGCGGAAGGGAAATAAACATTGAGTGATCGGACAGGGGGGCGATAACAACGGATAAGCCACAAAAAAGCAGTAGAGCTAAGCGCGCCAAAATCGACGAGATAATGAAACATTTGTTCAGCGTGTCGAAAGCGACGCTCGTGAAAATGATGAACAGCCTGTTCAAAGAGAATTTCGAGCCCGAAACGGTCGAGATAGTGCAGACGAACCCGGAGTTCGGGGAGCTCGAGCTGGAGATAATACGCGGAGATATGTTTCTGCGGTTCCGTGACATAGGGGCACAAGCAAGCGGCAAGCCGAATCATTTTCACATCGAGTTTCAGACGCGCCGCGACCGGCTGATAGGCATACGCGTGTTCGGTTATGCATTCGGCAAGGCGAAAGAAAATGAGCGGCAGGAGAACACAGACGACGACGGCGAAATAGTGTTATATATGCCGAAATCCCTTGTTATACACATTGAGGAACACGAGAAGATACCGAAGGATCGGTACAGCGTGAAAATCATATTCACGAACGAGGACAACTGGGAAACGGCGATAAATTACACGGTGCCGGTACTGCGGTACTGGGAGTACGACGAAAAAAGGCTGATAGAGGAAAAGTTGTATCCGCTGCTGCCGCTACAGTTGTTCATGCTGAGGTCGGAATTGGAGAAGATGTCAAGGCGAAAGAAGCCGCAAGGCAAGCGCGAGACGATAATGAAAATCAGAGACATAGCGGAAAAGATAGTGCGCGAAGCACACGAATTGGGCGATTTGGGTGAAATAAATGACGAAGATATAGAGAAGATAACGACGGCGATAGGGGAATTATTCAAGCATCTGAATGACAGATACAGAGCGGATGCTAAGTTAAACGAAGAGGTAGGAGACATGATAAAAACTTTATATGACGAAAGGGTCTTTATTAAAGGTAAAGAAGAAGGAAAAGGAGAAGAAAAAATCAAAATGGCAAAAGAAATGATTTTAAATGGCGAACCTATACCTAAAATTATGAAATATACAAAACTTACCGAAAAAGAAATAAAAGAAATTACATCTTTGTATTGATTTTATATCTATTCGGCCAGGCAAGCCGCTCCGATTATTCCCGCGTCATTGCCCAGAGACGCCGCTTTTATCTGGGTTTTTTTCGCGTTGTCCCGCGTGTACTGTTCCCTGTCCACTTTTTCGGCGAGCGGTTTTATCAGATAATCGCCTTCGTTGCATACCCCGCCGCCGATACACAGAATTTCCGGCTGGAATATGTTTATAATGTTGGAAATCCCGCACATAAGATATTCTATATATTCCGCCACAACTTCAAGCCCGGCCGCGTCGTTTTGCCTTGCGGCGGCGAATGCGGTCCTGCCGCTGGGTTCCCCCCCGTTTTCCGCGGCCAATTTGTGCATTATCGTATCCTGTACGGCGGCCATTTTGTCCTTCGTCATGTTTATGAGCCCCGTGGCGGAACTGTACGCCTCCCAGCAGCCCCTGCGCCCGCAGGTGCACGGCCGCCCGTTGTATGAAATGACCATATGCCCGAGCTCCGCCCCTGCGAAATTGAATCCGGAATATATCTTTTTGTCGATCAGCACGCCGCCGCCCAGCCCCGTGCCTAGCGTGATCATCACCGCGTGGTTGCAGCCCCGCGCCGCGCCCGCGACAGCCTCGCCTTTCGTGGCGGCGTTCGCGTCGTTTTCGATATACACCTTTTTGACGCCGATATATTTTTGCAGAACGGCGGCTATCGGAAATTTGACAAAGGGCAGGTTGTTGGCATATTCGACCACGCCTTCATCCCTGTTCGCCGTCCCCGGGGTCGCGATGCCGGCGTATTCTATGTCCCCGGCGGAAAGCCCGGCTTTTTTAAGCAGATCGCCGCACAGCGCGCCCATGTCTTTGATGATCGCTTCGGCTTCTCTGTCGGCTTTCGTGGGTACGCTCCCCTTGGATATGATTTTGTGGTTTTGGTCGACTATCCCCGCTGCGATATTTGTCCCGCCAAGATCTATGCCCAACTTATACATAAACTTTACCTCTCTTTAACATTATAATATATTTACTCTGCGTTTATCTGATTTTTGAATTTTTTGTCCATTTCGATTGCGGTGTCATAACCCATCCTTTTCTGCCTGTTGTTCATGGCGGCCACTTCGAGTATAATGGCGAGATTGCGCCCCGGCTTGACAGGTATGGTGAGCGAGGGCACAGATATCCCCATGATTTCGGTGTATTCCTGGTCGAGGCCGAACTGTTCATAGGATTTTCCCTGGATCCAATCCTCGAGTTTGATTATCAGATCCACTTTTTCGGTCAATTTTACCGCGCCCATCCCGAATATGCGCTTCACATCGACTATGCCTATCCCGCGAAGCACGATATAGTGCCTTATATTCTCCGGGGCCGTGCCCACAAGCGCTATGGCCGAAACTTTTTTTATCTCCACCAAATCGTCGGCGATTAAGCGGTGCCCCCTTTTGACAAGCTCGATGGCGGTTTCGCTTTTGCCTATGCCGCTTTCCCCCAGTATGAGCACGCCTTCGCCGTATATTTCGACGAAAACCCCGTGACGCCCGATTCTGGGCGCGAGTTCCAGATTCAGTTTCGCTATCAGCGCGGCCATAAAAGCCGAAGTGGTCTCGGCAGTGGCGGCAATGGGCACGTTATATTTTTTCGCGAAACGC
Source organism: Oscillospiraceae bacterium (assembly GCA_009785015.1). The sequence continues at coordinate 5,115 of WQXD01000094.1, forward strand.
ATGGCCTCTTCGAAAACATACAAATCGGTCGTAAAAACCGTGCAGATCGGTTCCGTCGAAAAGAAGCGTTCTAAGCATTCGGCCCTTTTTTCATCGCTGAGGCTCTGCAGGTATTTGTGTTCCGCCTTGCCTATTATCTGTATCCTGTCGGCTTCAAACGCCCCGAAAAAACCGGCGAACGGAAGGCCCGGGCGGTTTACGTCCTTGCGGGTTATCTGTATTTCCTCTTTTTTTTCAGGCATGTATATTTCCTTCAGGCGCAAAAATTTGACAAGCGACGCCAAACTCACGGAATATATCTGCCCGACTTCTTCATTTGCCATGTTTTCCATATCCATAATACAGTTTTTTAAACTTTCAAAATTTATCTATAGGAATTATTATATCATATCGTTTTGCCTTTTACAATACTTAAACTCTCAAAGCGCGAAAAAAATTTATTTACTTTATGAAAATGGGCTTGACTTTGTTTTGATTTTATGGTATCATGGTAGCGTAAAAGTCTTATACGCGCGCCAATAACTCAGCCGGATAGAGTATCACCCTTCTAAGGTGAGAGTCGGGGGTTCGAATCCCTCTTGGCGTGCCACAAAATGTCGATACCTCCCGAGATTTTCGGCATTTTTTATGCCGTGATTATTTTGGAGGCTGTAAAGCATGCATATAGGAAACAAAAATTATATAGATATATCGTCGAGCAAATTTTCGGATTTCATAGAAAACGGCAATTTATACGTCGATAAAACCGCCTTTATAGAACACGTACTAAACGACAGAAGCAAAGTTCTGTTGTTTTCGCGCCCCCGGAGAACGGGAAAATCGCTGAATATGGATACCCTTGCGTCATTTCTGGACTGCAAACAAAATACGGCGCACTTATTTGCCGGGTTATATGTGGAAAAAAGCCCGGTATTCGATCAGATAAACAAACATCCCGTGATATACCTGAGTTTCAGATTATTAAGAAGCTCGGGCTATAAAGAACAATTTAAGTTTATGATAAAAGACAATGCGTCGTATTATTTGCAAAAAGAAGAAATCGATTACAAGCTGGCATGTTACTTTGACGACAAAGAAAATTATGATACCGGCGCTCTTTTGTATCTGACTGAAAATCTTCATGCTGTTTACGGAAAAAAACCATATATTTTCATCGACGAGTACGATAAAATATTGATGGATAACGTATATTCAGACGAATATGAAAATCTCAGAAGATGGATTACGGAAGTATTTGAATCGGCGTTAAAAGACAACGCTTCTCTTGAAAAAGGAATATTGACCGGAGTTACCCGGGTATCTAAGGAAAGTATGTTCAGCGGATTGAATCATCTGGCGGTTTTTGATATTTTTACAACCGGCGTTTATGACAGGGATTTCTCTCTGACAGAAGACGAAGCGCAAGAACTGCTGACGCCGGAAGAATTAGATGAAGTGAGGGACTGGTATAACAATACGAGGGTCGGAAAAGAAAGGTTGTTCAACATTTATTCGGTTGTGTCCTATCTCTATTACGGAAAGCTTGATAATTACTGGGGCAAGAGCGGCACTTTGGATATGCTGATCAATCTGATGAACAAAAGCCGTGCCGACGGGCTTTTGGAAATAATCGAAAATCGAAACGCTTTTATCTTAACGGAATTACAACCCAGGCTGTCTTTGAAAAATATTGTGTCCAACCTTTCGGATTCCCAGTTTTATTCGCTGGCGATTCAGGCAGGGTATCTCACATATGATATAGAAAAAGAAGCGGCGGCAGACAGTTCCCCGACTTACAGGGTATATATTCCGAATTTGGAACTGCAAAGCGTATGGCGTGATTTTATACTGGAATTTGTCGTTGAATCGCCGGGCGACGATTTCCGTACTATATTCGATAATATACACGACACAAAAGAATTCAGCAGTCAGCTTAAAGATTTCATTGATTACCGGTTGTCTTATCATGATACGGATAAAAATGAACCTGAACGGATATATCATGTTTTTTTGTTTGGCATGAGTTTGGCCGCCAAATATAAAAGCACATCGAATAAAGAAAGCGGGTTCGGACGGTATGATTTATTGATAGAGGGCAATACGTTCAACGCCGTTCTTGAATTCAAAAAATCCGCCGACGAAAACGAATTGGAAAAAAAAGCGGAAGAAGCCCTGCGGCAGATTGACAGAAAAAAATATTATACCGGCGTCAAAAACAGCAAACCCATATACAAAGTGGGAATAGCGTGCTATAAAACGATATGTACGGTGAAAACCGTTTTACATGACAATTTAGAATAAGGGGTGATAAATATCGGCGGTCTGACCATAAAAAACGCGCGCCTTGCCGAAAGCGGCGAATTGGCGGACATATCAATTGCCGGCGGGATCATCAAAAAAATTTGCCCGTCCGGGGGTAACATGCCGGAAACGCGGGAGACAATCGACGCCCGGGGGAATTACATCTCCCCCGGCTTTATAGACCTGCATGTGCATCTGCGCGATCCGGGCCTCACACACAAAGAAGATATAGCCTCCGGTACAAAAGCGGCGGTGAAAGGCGGCGTCACCACGCTCTGCTGCATGCCGAACACGGAGCCGTGTATCGACAGCCCGGAAGTGGCGCGGTATGTTTTGGGCCAATTGGCGCACTGCAACGTTTTGCCCGTGGGGGCGATAACCAAATCGCTGAAAGGCGAAGAGCTCACAAATTTCGCGGCGCTCAAAAAAGCGGGAGCCGCCGCGCTGTCCGACGACGGCAAACCGGTGGAAAGCGAAAATCTGATGTTTGAGGCGTTGGTCAAAGCGAAAGAGACCGGTATGCTCATAATGCCGCACTGCGAGGATTTGAGCCTTTCGGGCAACGAATCCGAAAACAAAGCCACCGCCCGCGACATAGATTTGGCGCGCACAGCCGGGGCAAGGCTGCATGTATGCCATATAAGCACAAAAAAGAGCGCGGGCTATATAAGCGCCGCGAAACAAAGCGGCCTTGACATAACTGCCGAGACATGCCCGCATTATTTTACCCTGACAAAAGAAGACGCGCCGAAATACGGCGCGAACGCGAAGATGAACCCCCCCTTGCGTTCAGCTGAAGACAAAGAGGGGATAATCCACGCGTTAAAATCAAAAGTTATCGACTGTATATCGAGCGACCACGCCCCGCATTCGGACGAGGAAAAAGAATCGGGGATCAACGGCATAACCGGGCTTGAGACCCTGTTCGCGCTGTCTTTGACCTATCTCGTAAAGCCAAACCATATCACGCTCGGCGAGCTGATCAGGCTTATGACGATCAACCCCGCGAGGATAATCGGGATCGACGGGCACAGGGGAACGATAGAAGAAGGAAAAGCGGCGGATTTGGTGATATTCGACACAGACGAAAGATTCACATTCGACAAAACCGGGTCTTTTTCAAAATCGCGCAACACCCCCTTTCACGGATTTGAGCTGTACGGGAAAATTCTGCAGACTTTCGTAAACGGGAATGTGGTATATACAAATTATTCCAATTCCAGAACTTTGTCGTAAAATTTATCGAGGGCGGCTTGGGTTTTGCCGGCGTTTTTTTCATAATATGAAACAAAATCCGTGCTTTTGCTCTTCAAAAGGGTCGGAAAGGCGTACTGCATGGGGTCCCCCTCTATGAGGTTCCTGCCCGGGTCGAATATGCATGTTTTGTACACCAATTCGAGCATCTCCACGGATTCCAGGTCCCTTGTCAGTTTTATCCCCATTAGCACATCGTAGTACGCGGGGATGCAATATTTGTACGACAGCGCGGAAAGGGCCTCGACGATTATTCCCGTTTTATTCAAATCCGGCGTCGTCTGCGGAAGCACCATGAAACCGTTGTGGGAAAAGTGATAATACCTGCTCTGGGTTTCGTCCAATTTGGGCCACGGAAGGATGCCGTAGTCGAATTCTATCGATCTGTACTGCAGAGCGCGGAAAAGCGGGTCCCAGTGAAACAGCACGCGCCCCGTGTAAAGCGGCAGCGCGGAAATATACTGGTCGCCCATCGCGCCGTACGGGAAAATAAAGGTGCAGCTTGTGTCGTTGATGAGCGCGTCGACGGCGACCAAGGCGCTGTGGAGCCTGTCGACCGCGTCTGTGAAGAGGGGGCGGCCGTTTTCGTCCCATTTCGCGTAATTTACTCCCGCCGAGTTCGGCACCGAATTGAAATACCAGTCGAGCTGCGTCACGAGGCCGTACTGGTCCGCGTCGGTCATCGCGCCGTCGCCGTCCAAGTCTTTGCCCGCGGCTTTGGCCATTTCGTGCATTTTGTCGTATGTCCATTTTCCGTCGCGCACCAGCCGGTACGGGTCTTCAAGCCCCAGGTTCTGGAGCAGGTCCTTGTTGAAGAATGTGACGTTCGGGTCGGGTATGACAAAATCCGAAACCACGAGATACATCCTGCCCTTTAACGACAACGCTTCGTTTTCCGCGTTCTTTTCGCTCCACCACGGCTTGTCGAAGTTGAGATAAGGCACCGTATTCCAGTCCGAGATAATATTCTGGGTGATCAGGGCCGACAGCTCGTTGCTGCAGTGGGTGAGCGCCATGTCGTAATCGTGCGAGCCGGCTTTGACGGATTTCCCCAGCGTATTCATAAGGGTACCGTAATCGGTGGGTATCTTTTTGATTTGAACGTTGAAACGCAGTTCCGTGTCCCTTTGCCTGCGGTAGAGGGCGTCGTTCATCACCTCGCCTATTTCTCCGTCGGCCCAGTAATAATCCGTATAGGTTCCCCATGTGAGATACAATATGTTGAAATCGGAATCGCCGAAATCGGAATCCGGCAGATCGTCGGGCACGGCCGTCCTGTCCGTGCCGGATTCGGCGTTTTGCGCGCCTTCTTCCGCCGCCGCGTCACCGGAAGCGGTCGTCGTTTCTTCGCCCGAGTTCTGCCCGCCGCCTTCCGCATTGCACGACAACAGCGGCAAAAAAGCGGAGGATAAGCACAGCGTAAACAATAAAAACAGCGGGATTGTGATTTTTTTCATAAAATTAACTCCTCTTCTTTTTATATTTTACGGCGAATATGCCCGGCAAAGCTCCCGCAAGGGCCAAAACAATCGCAAAAGGCAAAACGTCGCCCGTATTGGGATTGCCTTTGTCTTCTTTTGTTTCGTTTCCGGCCGCCGGATTGCCGAAGGGTTCTTGGGTTTGCAGCAATGTTTCAATGAGTATCATTTCGTCAAAGTTTTCCCATTTTTTTATATTTTCCCCATCATACCAGACAAATCCTATCGTTTTTCCGTCGTCACCGAATATTTCCCAAATACCTTCATCCAACTCCGCCGCACCCCAGCCGTTGGGGAGCAAAGTCGCGGAGTCCGGTATTTGGCCGTGGTATTCCAATTCCACAATGTCGCCGCCGGGAGTTGTGATCGTCACCGAGTTGGCCGGCGGCGGTGTCGGCGGAGCGGAAGGGTAGGGGGGATAATTCGTCACCGGAATTGCCGAAGTCATCAGGGAATCGTCCGTCTGGGAAAGCGTCGGGCCATTGGCCGGTTTGTCTTCCGTTGCCGCCGGTGCCCCGTCTTCGCCGTTTTGTACTTCGTCGATTGTGGGTTCCGTGGACGGTTCTTCACCCGGACCGAATCCCGGTTTTTTCGACGGTGCTTCGTCTTCTTCATATTCAATATCTTCATCGCCTTCTTCTTCATCATCGCCTTCACCTTCGTCGTCGACTTCTTCTTCTTGCTCTTGTTCTTCTTCGTCTATTGTCGGTTCCGTAGTGGTCTCATCTTCTGTTGTCGTCTCTGTTTTATTGTCATCCTCTTCTTCATCCTCTTCTTCATCATTTTTGTCGTCATCGGGGCTGGAGTCGGAGCCGGGATCGGTTTGCGGCGTTTCCGTTGTCGTCGTGGGCTCCGGAGTGGTAGGTTCCGGCGTGATCGGCGGCAGCGGTACTATAGTCTCCGTATATGTCGCCATCAGGATGAC
>WQXD01000095.1 GCA_009785015.1 Oscillospiraceae bacterium
GCACTCGTTTTTTCGATGACACCTTGTCAACCTATCTTATTGTATCACAATTTTTCCCGTTTGTCAACCATTTTTTCGGCCTTTTTTTACTTTTTTTACCTCAAACTCGGGCGGTCAAAACGGACAAAACCGATATGAGGGCGGCGGTCAGTTTTTTTGCAAACGAATAATTCATCAAAATACCCTGAATGTGTAAATTTTTAAATATATATCAAACCATTGACAAGTTTTTTTCATTATATCGCAAAAAAGCGCAAAATTCAACAGATAAAATCGGATAAACTAAAAATATTTTTTCGCGCCGCCCGATTCAAAATTATTGACATGGTTTGACGCTGTGTGATATAATGAAAACAACGAAAAAAACGGGGTATTTTATTATCGACGATTGTCAAATCAGGAGGGAAATGTATATCATGAAAACAAAAAACAAAAAAGCATTGTCGGCGCTGCTTGGTTTCGCTCTGGTATTCGGATTGTTCGCCTTTGCGCCGTTTTCGGCGGGCGCGGAGGGCGGCGCCGGCCCCGTAGCCGGCGCGGGCTACAGTTACACGGTGGCAATAGACGGCGAGGGCAGCCTTTGGGCTTGGGGGATCAACTATTACGGGCAGTTGGGCGACGGCACGACAGATAACAGAAACGCGCCGAAAAAAATAGCGTCCGGGAAAAAATTCACTCGGGTTTCGGCGGGGTATGGCCACACGGTGGCAATAGACAGCGACGGCGGCCTCTGGGCCTGGGGATGGAACCAGTACGGGCAGCTCGGCGACGGCACGACAGATGACAAAAAAGAGCCGACGCGGATAGCGCCCAAAGTGAAGTTCGCGCAGGTTGCGGTGGGCGGCGATCACGCGGTTGCAATAGACAGCGAGGGAAACCTCTGGGCCTGGGGGCGCAACCAGTACGGGCAGCTCGGCGACGGCACGACAGCTCATAAAAAAGAACCGACAAAAATAGCGTCCAAAGTGAAGTTCGCGCAGGTTTCGGCGGGCGCCTTTCACACGGTGGCAATAGACAGCGAGGGCAGCCTCTGGGCCTGGGGGGATAACCTGTACGGGCAGCTCGGCGACGGCACGAATACGGACAAAAAAGAGCCGGCGAAAGTAGCGTCCGGAAAAAAGTTCGCGCAGATTTCCGCGGGCGACCTTCACACGGAGGCAATAGACAGCGACGGCGGCCTCTGGGCCTGGGGGAACAACGATTACGGGCAGCTCGGCGACGGCACGACGACAAAGAGAAAAGAACCGGCGAAAATAGCCTCCGAAACGAAATTCGCGCAGGTTTCCGCGGGCGGCGCTCACACGGCGGCAATAGACAGCGAAGGCAGCCTCTGGGCCTGGGGACGCAACCAGTACGGGCAGTTCGGCGACGGTACGACGACAAGCAAAAAAGAGCCGGCGCGAATAGTCTCCGAAACGAAATTCGCGCAGGTTTCGACGGGCGCCTATCACACGCTGGCAATCGCCGGCGACGGCAGCCTCTGGGCGTGGGGATGGAACAATTACGGGCAGATTGGCGACGGCACGAATACAGACAGAAAGGTTCCCGTAAAAATAATAAACGCCGCAGTCAACACACCGGATCCGAAACCGTTCCCGTTTGAGGATGTGCGGGAGGGCGATTGGTACTACGACGACGTAAAGACAGCGTGGCAGTCGGGCCTCATCAACGGCAAATCCGATAAACTGTTTGCCCCCGGCGACAACCTCACATACGCAGAAGCGGTCAAACTCGCCGCGTGCATGCACCAACTCTACACCACGGGCACGGTCACCCTGACCCCCGGCGCGGGCGGCGACTGGCACAGCACATACGTGAGCTACGCCAAGGCGAACAACATCATCGCCAAGGACTACGCGTGGAACATGCCCGCCACGAGGGCGGGCTACATGGAGATATTCGCCGGCGCGCTGCCGGATGACGCGCTCGCGGCGGTCAACACGGTGCCGGACGGGTCGATACCGGACGTGCCGACATCGCACGCGCAGGCATCGGCGATATACAAGCTGTACCGTGCGGGCATCGTACAGGGAGTAGACACGGTGACGCGCGAATGCAACCCCGATTCGAATATCCGGCGCAGCGAGGTTGCGGCGATCCTCACGCGCATGATGAATCCGGGCAAGCGCGTCGAGTTTGCCCTAACACTGCACTTTTTCGTCAACTGTCAGCCGAACCTTCCGGTGATGTAGTTTTCCGTTCTCGGGTCTTTTGGGTTTGAAAACATTTCCGTGGTGGGCGCATACTCCACCAATGTGCCCACCCTGTCGGAACCTATCATCATAAAAGCGGACATATCCGAAATTCTGGCGGCCTGTTCCATGCTGTGGGTGACTATCAGGATCGTGTATTTTTTTACCAATTCGAGCATCAGATCTTCGATTTTCATGGTGGATTCGGGGTCGAGCGCGCTGCACGATTCGTCCATCAGTATCACATCGGGCATAATGGCGAGCGCTCGCGCGATGCAAAGGCGCTGCTGCTGCCCCGGCGACAGCGAAAGCCCCGGTTTTTTGAGGCTGTCCTTCACCTCGTCCCAGAGCGCGGCCTGGGAGAGGCTTTTTTCGAGGATTTCCGCCAGTTCGCCCTTTTTCTTCACGCCGTGGCTTTTCGGGCCTATTACAATGTTGTCGTAGATGCTCATGGGGAAAACGTTGGGCTTTTGGAAAACCATGCCGACTTTTTTTCTCAGCTCGGTCGCGTCGGCGCCTTTGTCGTAGACGGAGATTCCGTCAAGTAACACGGTCCCTTGTACGCATACGCCCGGAACCAGATCGTTCATGCGGTTGAAAAGGCGCAGAAGCGACGATTTCCCGCAGCCGGACGGCCCTATGATCGCCGTGATTTTGCGGTCGAAAATATCAAATGTTATATCTTTTAACGCCTGAAAACCGCCGTAAAATAAATTTACGGCATTTGTTTTGATTTTTACAGGGGAATCACACGATGACTGAAAAAAAATATCCTCCACCACAAGCCTCCGCCACAAAAGTTTTTTTATTATACCGTATATCATAATACCATAAAAAAGCGCAAAATTCAACAGATAAAATAAAAATATTTTTCGCGGCGCCCGATTTAACGATTTAAAATTGTTGACACGGCTTGACGGCTTGTGATATATGTGATATAATGAAAAAAACCAAGATATTTCATCATGCTTTTGTGAGGTAATACCTATGAAAAAATCGCTTATTGTATTTCTGGCGCTCTTTGCCCTGACGGCGGCTTCATGCGGCCCCGCGGCGGTAGATAACCATTCAAACGAACAAAACACGGCAGACAACCGGGCAGAACACCCGGACACGGATGAGACGGCCCGGGCGCCCTCCCTGAATTTGCCGGAATACGATTTGGGCGGGGCGGAGATGATTTTTTTGGTCCGGGGCGGCGACGCGTACGAATGGGACGCCATAGATATATACGCGGAAGCCGAAACGGGCGAACCCGTAAATGATATAATATACAAAAGGAACCGTCTTTTGGAGCAGAAATACAACACCGCGCTAAAAGAGATCCCGACCCCGGTGGGGACCATGCACACCACGGTTTCAAAAGTCGTGAAAGCGGGGGACTCGCTGTACAGCGCGGTGATAGCCAACGCCATAGAAAGTTTTTCCATAGCGACCGCCGATTTGGTTTTGGATTTATGCGAGGTTCCGCATATCGGACTTGACAGGCCCTGGTGGGACGGCGCCCTGAACAAAAACCTGTCGATATGCGCCAAGCAGTTTTACGCGGCGAGCGCGGCCAACGTGATGGCGTATGAAGCGACATGGATAGCGATGTTCAACAAAAAAATGCTGACGGACAACTGGTATGATCCCGCCAATATATATGAAATGGTAAAAAACGGCACCTGGACGCTTGACAATTATACGGCATTGACGAAAGATTATGTCGTGGATGTGAACAACGACGCCAAAATGAACGCGGAGGACCGGTACGGCACCTCGGGCCAGGGCTCGATGGGAACCGGCTTTTATATCGGGGCGGGCCTGAGGTATGTGGAAAAAGACGAAAACGACAATCTGATCTTCAAGGAGTTTGACGAGCGCGCGGCGAATCTCCTCGAAAAAGTGACCGAAATCTGCAAAATCAATGTCGGGTTCAACTCGCACGGCTCAATGAACAATTCGGGCAATCCGGAATACGGCCGCGTGCTGCTCGCCGAAAACCGCGCGCTCTTTTTCACCGAGACTCTGCTGTGCGTGCGGGCGCTGCGCGATATGGCGAATGATTTCGGCGTCGTCCCGATGCCCAAATACGATGAAGAGCAGGAAAAGTATATTTCGCTGGTGCACCACTGGGCCGCCTCGCTGACTTCGGTTCCGGCGAACTGCCCCGACGCCGAAGCGGCGGGCATAATACTCGAGGAAATGGCGTATCAGTCAAAGCAGACGGTGTTGCCGGTGTATTTTGACATAGCGATAAACGGGAAATATCTGCGCGACGACGAATCGGTGGAGATGATAGACTACATCATGGAAAACCGCGTTATAGACCTGGGGGTGGCGAACGATTACGGAAATTTGGACAGCCGCATATTGGACGCCGTCTACAAGGGGAATTATACTTTCTCGTCGATATATGAAAAAAACGGGGACGCCGTCCGCAAGAAACTCGAAAACATAATGGCGGCCATAACCGGTTGATGATTTTTTAAGTTTAAACAGGAGGGAAGTTACCATGAAAACAAAATGCAGAAAAGCGTTGTCCGCGCTTCTTATTTTCGCTCTGGTACTCGGTATATCCGCCTTTGCGCCGATTACAGCGAGCGCAGACGGCGGCGCATACCCCATAGTCAGCACGAGCTATCAACACACGATGGCGATAGCTGACGACGGCAGCCTCTGGGCCTGGGGGAAGAACGAGGCCGGGCAACTCGGCGACGGCACGAAGACAGACAAAACCGCTCCGGTGCAGATAGAGTCCGAAGTGAAATTCGCGCAGGTTTCGGCGGGCTATCAGCACACGGCGGCGATAGCTGACGACGGCAGCCTCTGGGCGTGGGGGCGGAACGATAAAGGGCAGTTAGGAGATGGAACGAATACAAACAGAAGCACGCCGGTAAAGGCAAAAATAGAGTCCGAAACGAAATTCGCGCAGGTTTCGGCGGGTTTCGAGTACACGATGGCACTCGACAGCGAGGGCAGCCTTTGGGCGTGGGGAATTAACAATTACGGGCAGCTGGGCGACGGAACGAATGATAGCAAAACCGCTCCGGTACAAATAGAGTCCGAAGTGAAATTCGCGCAGGTTTCGGCGAGCTATGGTCACACGATGGCGATAGACCGCGACGGCCGCCTCTGGGCGTGGGGGTGTAACTATTACGGAGAACTGGGCGACGGCACGCATGAATACAGAAACGCTCCGACAAAGACAAAAATAGAGTCCGGAACGAAATTTATTCAGGTTTCGGCGGGACGCAATTACACGATGGCGATAGACAGCGAGGGCAGTCTCTGGGCTTGGGGGAATAACGAACACGGGCAGCTGAGCGGTGGCTCGACGGCAAATATAATCGTGCCTACAAAAATAGCCTCCGGGACGAAATTCGCGCAGGTTTCGGCTGGCAGCGCTCACACGATGGCGATAGACCGCGTGGGTAACCTCTGGGCGTGGGGGAGCAACTCTTCAGGGGAGCTGGGCGACGGCTCGAAAGATAACAGAAACTGGCCGACGAACATAGCATCCGGAACGAAATTTGTTCAGGTTTTAGCGAGCGGCGCTTACACGATGGCGGTAGACCGCGACGGCAGCCTCTGGGCGTGGGGGATAAACTGGTACGGGCAGCTCGGCGACGGCACGAAAACAGACAGAAAAGATCCCGTCAAGATAAACGCCACCGTAAACCCGGTGGCCGCGGCTTTCGACAAAATCACCGGCGGCGATATCACCCTGACCGTCGATCTGGCAGGGCATACACCGCTGCGCATCACAAACGGCGAATATATGCTCCAGAACACCGCAGATTTCGTGATCCTCAGCAGCAGCACGGTGGTTTTGAAGGAGTCATACCTCCAAACGCTCGCAGTGGGCGGGCACACGATCAGATTCAAGTTCAGCGGCGGAATGGACCCGACGCTGGCGCTCACCGTCATAGACACGACGCCCGATGCCACCGTATTTCCCACGGCAGCGGGCTTCGACAAGAACAGCGGCGGCGATATGGCGGTGACGGTGGATTCGAGCGGATACACCCTGCAAAACATCAAAAACGGCGATTCCACGTTGCTGGGGCACACGGATTTCACGATCTCCGGCGGCACGGTGACGCTGAAGGCGGCATATCTCGCAAAGCTCGCTGTGGGCAGCCACACGATCACATTCGAATTCAACGGCGGGGCGAACCCGACGCTCGCGCTCACGGTCATGGACACGACGCCCGAGCCGGAGCCCGAACCGGATCCCACCGACACGCCGGACCCTGAGCCCGAGCCAGAACCTGAGCCGGAACCTGATCCTGAACCCGAGCCCGAGCCCATACCGCCCAAGCCATTCCCGTTCACGGACGTGCGGGAGAGCGATTGGTACTACAGCGACGTGAAGACAGCGTGGCAATCGGGGCTAATCAACGGCAAATCAGATACACTGTTTGCCCCCGATGACAACCTCACATACGCCGAAGCGGTCAAACTCGCAGCCTGTATGCACCAACTGTACACCACGGGCAAGGTAACGCTCGTGCCCGGGACAGGCAGCGACTGGCACACCACATACGTGAGCTACGCGAAGACAAACAACATCATAAGCAAGGATTACGCGTGGAACACGCCCGCCACGAGGGCGGGCTACATGGAAATATTCGCCAACGCACTGCCCGACGACGCACTCGCGGCGATCAACACGGTGCCGGGCGGTAAGATACCCGATGTGCCCTCAACGCACGCGCAGGCATCGGCGATATACAAGCTGTACCGGGCGGGAATTGTGCAGGGTGTAGACACGGTGACGCGCGCGTGCAACCCGGGGTCGAACATCAAGCGCAGCGAAGTTGCGGCGATCTTGACGCGTATGATGAACCCCGACAAGCGCGTCGAGTTCACCATGCCGTAGGATGACGCAAATTCGGGGGAAAACAACGGTTTTGTTTTTGATGATTTTAAACAAGGAGGAAAATATACCATGAAAAGTTTGTATTTCAAACAATTTATACGCGCAATCTCACTGGCATTGACATTGATATTCATAATCGGGATTTCGGCGGCCTGCAGCGGCAAAGGAGCAGATAACAACGCGAACGACGACAACGCGCCGGAATCAAAAACGGACGAAAACGCGGAAGCGGCGGAAGAAGTTAAATTGACTGCGCCGAATCTTCCGGATATGAATTGGCAAGGCAAAGAGATCACATTTTTGGTGAGGGGCCCGGCATTTCAGGAATGGGAATCTCAGGACATAGCCGTTGAAGAAGAAAACGCCGAACCCGTAAACGACGCGGTTTACAAACGCAACGCTATTTTAGAAGACAGGTATAATTTCAAAATCAAAAAGACAGGCGCCGGGGGGGATATACAGACTCAGGCTGAAAAATCCATAAAAGCCGGATCGAATGATTATTTTGTGACGATGTGCAACACGCAGGAAACGAACAATATGGCGATGAAAGGATATCTGAACGATTTAAGTAAAATACAGCATCTGGATCTGACCCGCGAATATTGGGATCAGAATTCGGTATATGGGTTTACAGTCGGCGGAAGAATCTTTTTTATGACCGGCGATTTATCTGTTATGGCAAACGACGCGACATGGATCCTGATGTTCAACAAAAATGTCTTGCAGGATCTCCAGCTTGAAAACCCGTACGATGTCGTGCGAAACAACAAATGGACGATAGATAAAATGTACGATATGATGAAAGGCGCGACTAAAGATTTAAACGGCGACGGAGTAATCAACGGACTTGACGATCAAGTCGGCCTGGCTACGCACGACACCACGTACGACGGCATATTTTTCGGCTCGGGCATGCGCGTATCGGTTATGGACGGCGAGGGGTATCCGCAGCTTGCGATGAATAACGAAAAAATTTCCACGGTTATGGAAAAGTCGATCATGATAATGGATAAAGCGCTTACTTACAATCCGCCCGCCAACGATCAGTTGGCTGCCGCGCTGGCAAAGCCTTTTGAGGAAGACCGCACGTTATTTTACGGCGAAGTTTTGCAGTGCGTTATCAGGCGGCGCAATATGGAAACCCCCTTCGGCGTGCTGCCGTTTCCCAAGCTTGACGAAAATCAGGCGGATTATGCGCATTTGGTTCATGTAACCGCATGCATGGTAGGGGTGCCTGTTTCAATGTCCGACGAGGACATGGATTTTACGGGATTTGTTCTTGAAGCGATGGCGGCCGAATCAAGAAACTGGCTTGTCCCTGCTTATTATACGACGGCTTTGGAGGGCAAATTCATGCGCGATGAGGAATCAAAAGAAATGCTTGATATTATCCTCCGCACAAGGCGGTATGATTTGGGATACGTTTCGGATTGGGGCGGCATGTTTTCGACTTATGTCAAAACCGCAAAAAAAGAAAACGCCGATTTCGCGTCTGTGTGGGCGCAGTGTGAAGACAAAGCGCTGACCAGAATGGAAAAGGATGTGGATTTTTACAAAAATTTGCCGTAAAACCGTGAATTTGATATGCCGAATATGTCATAGGATATATCCGCGTTTTAGTGGCGGCGGCCTTAGGTGGAACTACCCCATTTTGGGGTAGTTCCTCTTTTGCGGACGGCCAATGGCCGCCCCTGCTTCCAACTTTTTTTCGCTTTTTTTTCGCATATTATTGACACGGCCCGGCATGGTGTGATATAATGAAAAAACAGTATATTTCGTGTAAATTTAAACAAAGGAGAAATGGTATTTATGAAAACAAAAGGGAAAAAAGCGTTATCCGCAATACTCACTTTCGCGCTGGTGTTCGGCTTGTTCACGTTTGCCCTGCTTTCGGCGGGCGCAATTGAAGACACGCCCGCATTCGCGCAAATTTCGGCGGGCCAATATCACTCGGCGGCGCTTGATGTCGACGGCAACATCTGGACGTGGGGGTGGAATCTCAACGGGCAGCTCGGCGACGGCACGACAATGTACAAAGACATTCCGGCGCAAATAGACATACCGAGAGCCTTGGTAAAGTTCGTCCAGGTATCGGCTGGCGGTATGTACACGATGGCACTCGACGCCAACGGCAGCATCTGGGCGTGGGGGGCAAACGAGTCCGGCCAGCTGGGCGACGGCTCGACAACATTCAAAACCACGCCGATGCAAATACCGTCCAATGTGAGATTCACACAGGTATCGGCGGGCGGCGCTCACACGATGGCCCTCGACAGCGAAGGACGGCTCTGGGCGTGGGGATTTAACGAGTCCGGGCAGCTGGGCGACGGCACGACAACACTCAAAAGCGCTCCGATGCAAATATCGTTCAACTCCGGACAGCTCGGCGACGGCACGAATACACTCAAAACCACGCAGCAGCAAATACTATCCAATGTGAGATTCACACAGGTATCGGCGGGCTTCAGGCACACAATGGCGATAGACAGCGAAGGACGGCTCTGGGCGTGGGGAGATAACTATAACGGGCAGCTGGGCGACGGCACGACGACAAATCGTACCGTACCGGTGCAGATAGCAACCAAGTTGAAATTCACCCAGGTTTCGGCGGGCGGCCCCCACACTACTGCAATCGACACCGACGGAAACCTCTGGACCTGGGGGTATAACTATAACGGGCAGCTGGGCGACGGAACGAATGATGACACAACTGTGCCGAAGCGAATCTCAACCGAGGCGACTCTCACGCAGGTTGCGGCGGGGGGTGGCCATACGGTCGTACTCGACCGCGGTGGCCGCCTCTGGTCGTGGGGTTGGAATAGTTTCGGGCAGCTGGGCGACGGCACGACGGAAAACAAAAACACGCCGGTGCTGATATTAGGCAAGATGAGATTCAAACAGGTTGCGGCGGGGGGCAATGCTCACACGGTGGCACTCGACTTCAACGGCAACATCTGGGCGTGGGGATGGAACAACTATGGGCAGGTGGGCGACGGCACGTCGACAGACAGAAATGTCCCTGTCCAGATAACCGGCATGAGCATAGCGGAGCCGACGATAGAAACAACTGAGCCGCCGACGACGGGAGAGCCGGAACCGACGACAGATCTGCCGACGGAGCCGCCGGAGCCGACAACGGAGGAAGAAACGGTAATAATCTTTCCCTATCCGCCCGAAGAGTTCTATTTTATAGACGTGTCCGAGAGCGAATGGTACTACAGCGACGTGAAAATCGCGTGGCAATTGGGGCTTATCAGCGGCAAATCAGACACATCGTTTGCCCCCGGCGACAACCTCACATACGCGGAAGCGGTCAAACTCGCAGCCTGCATGCACCAGCTGTACACCGAGGGCAAAGTCACGCTCGTGCCCAGAGCGGGCGAATGGTATGACGCATATGTGGCCTACGCGAAGAAAAACGGCATCATAAACAAGGACTACGCATGGGGCACGCCGGCCACGAGGGCGGGCTACATGGAGATATTCGCGAGCGCGCTGCCCGATGAGGCGCTCGCGGCGATCAACACGATTCCGGGCGGGTCGATACCGGATGTACCGATGGCGCACGCGCAGGCGGGGGCGATATACAAGCTGTACCGGGCAGGCATTTTGCAGGGCGTTGACCCGGCGACCCATGAGTGCAACCCCGCTTCGACCATCAGGCGCAGCGAAGTGGCGGCGATTTTGACGCGTATGATGAACCCCGAAAAACGCGTCAAATTTTCCATGGTGTAAAAACAAAATTTATTAATCAAGAAAGAAGGAAATACCATGAAAACAAAAGGAAAAAAAGCGTTATCGGCAATACTCACTGTCGTGATGCTGTTCGGTGTGTTCACGTTTGCCCTGCTTTCGGCGAGCGCGGACATCAGCAAGCCCACAATCAACGCGCAGCCCATACTCAGCACGCTGAGATTCCAAACGAAATTCACGCAGATTTCGGCGGGCAACAATCACACGGCGGCAATCGACAGCGA
>WQXD01000096.1 GCA_009785015.1 Oscillospiraceae bacterium
CACGGCTCGTAGAGATATCCGTCCTTGCCCACTATCACCGCGTCGGTGCCCAGAAAGCCGTCCGGCTCGTCCAGATACGAATCCGGCAGCACATATTCCGGCCAGTCCGGCGTGACGCTTATCACCTGCTCTTTTTCTTTTTGGTCCGTTTGTCCGCGGTTTTCGTCTTCGGTCATTTCCGTTTCTCCTTTTTCGTCGGCGTTTTTGGTGTTTTTTGGAGTGAGGGCGAGATAGGCCGCGAAGCAGAACGCCGCAAAGGCCAGATACGCCAGAACGGCCATCACCGTCAGCCGGATTTTCGATATCGACATAGTTAATGCACTGTCTCCTTAGTTTTTTTTGCGTTTTACCCATTATACCACTTGAATTATGTTTTTGCAAACACATTTTGCCAAATTTATCAAAAAAGCGATAAAAATTTAAAAGATTTTTCATTTGTGCGTTTTTTATTTATGGTACAATACCCGCATGAATGCATTTTCATTCAAAATTTCCGGATTTACCAAATTTATCAAATTTATCAAATTTAGGAGGCAGTACACAATGAAACCGGTAAAAAGAATTTCCGCAATCATACTCACGGCGATAATGATCGCCTCCCTGTTGTCCGCGGCGTCGATTTCACAGGTGAGCGCGGCGTCGGGCGACAAACCGAACCCTGCGGGCGATTATCTCAAATTCACGGTGGATATCAAAAAATCCGACCCGGGCCTCGCGTATAACTTCGTGACGTTCAAAACGATCAACTACATGATGGAGGAAGGCGACAAAGTCGAGTACGACGTATGGATCTCGATGGAGGAAAACGGCTGGGGATTTGTCGATTCCCAAGGCATAGACGACGTCACCGGGAACAACTTCAGGGACAGCGGGGGAGCCGACGACAACGGAGTGGGCATACACCCCGGACAGGACATATCCGAGTACGCGTTCGGGCAGTGGTACCACAGGGTTATCGAAATACCCGACGCTTTCTGGGGCAAGGAAATGCCCGTATTCCAGGTTTCGACCCATGCCACGAGCGACGAGCTCGAATACACGGGATACGCCCTGTATGACAATATAGTGATAACGGACGCCAAGGGCGCAATCAAGCTCGTCATTTTCAGGGATGCGGCCGACTGGGACGGCAAAACGAGCTTGGGCCCCGTCAAGGACAGCTCGTCTACATTGGAATGCCTGACTTTCACCGATGAGGACATGGCGGGTTTTGCGGCGGCCGAAGTGGCCAAAGCGGCCGAAGAAGCCTCAAAGGAAGCCTCCAAGGCGGAAGCCGACGCAAGCCGCGAAGCCAGCAGGGAAGCTGCGAGCATTGAAGCGAGCGTAAAACAGTCCGAAGAGGAAGCCGCGGCAGCGGCGGCGGCAGCCGAGGAAGAGGGCAACGGAGCCGCGGCGGAGAACGCGCCCAAAAGCGACGAAGAGGAAGGCTCCAACCTGATTTTGATCATCTGCATCGCGGGCGGCGGGGTGCTTTTAATTGTCGTTATAATTCTGATAGCCGTCGGCGGGAAAAAGAAGAAAGCGCCGAAAGAATAGGGCGCCGAAAGAAAGTTTAAGAAAAAAAGGGATGATAATATGACTTGTGTAAAAAAGATATCGGCGGTTCTGCTCTGCGCGGTTTTGCTTTGCGCGCTGCCTATGGCTTCGTGCAAAAACGAAGAGGGGCAGGCGGGCGGCGGTTTGGACGGCGCCTATACGGCGAAGGAAGTCGCAGACGCGATAATGGCGGCGTATGGACCCGAAGATCTGCCCGAGGCGGGCTTCGAGCATTTTTATTCCGGAGCCGACGAGGACAGCGACTACTATATCGAGCCCAAATACGCGGGGCTCATAATAGACGGAGGGTATTCGCCGCTTGAAGAGTACGAATATTTTTCCGACTGCGCCTTTTATGTCCCCGTGGGGCGCCATATGTTCGAAGTGGACGTTTTGAAGATAAAAGAAGACGAGCAAAGCAATATAGGCATACTAAAAGACGTGCTGGAAAGAAGGCTCAAAACCAAGACAAACAGCGACGTTCTCACATATACGCCGGAGGACGCGCCGATACTCGAAAATGCGAAGATCATCACGTCGGGAAGTTTTGTCATACTGCTCGCCACCACGGACAATTCCAAAGCCGAAAAAGCGATGGACGAAATGGGTGCCAAAAAGTAAAATTATTTGTTTTTCCCGCCGTTTTTTGCCGTGTATATGACAGCGGCAACAATGGTGGCAGCCAGCGCGGCCGCGACTATTATGATCAGGACTAAATTGCTTCGGCCGCCCTCATCCGATGCTTTGATTTCAGAAGCCCCGTTTTCCGGCGGGGCTTCTTCTTTGCCCCCGGGCTCCGCGCCGGTTTGGGTTGGAAGCGGCGTCTCTATGTCGCCGATCCGGGTTATTTCCAAAGCGCCGAAATTGAGCCCGCCGGTTGGAAACTGCGTTTTGATGGTGTGCCGGCCGTATTCCATTTCCATCTCGCCCACCTGATACAGCTCATATTCCTGCCAGCCCGCCCTTTTTGAGTTCTCGGATTCCCCCACGGGCTCTCCGTCGACATAAACGGCGATATTTCCGGGGCTCTCCGCATCGGAAGCCAGCCACGCGGCGAAACTGTATCTGCCCTCGTCGATCACCCTCACGGTAAACTGGACCCAGTCGCCCGCGGATATCCAACCGATGTTTCCCTCAATGGCGCCCCCGCCGGCCTGCGTGTTCACGGCTTCGAGGGGCCTGAAATCTTTTGAGCCGTCCGCCGGGTCGCCGCTTTTGCCGTAGTTATCCGCGCCCGCGTCGAAGTCCGTTGCGGGGATCGTCGTTTTGCCTTCTTCGAGTATGAAATTCTTCGGCTTCCACGAAGCCACGACCACCGGGCCTTCGCCCTCGCACAGCACCACCGCCGCCAGCTGGATTATCTGCCCCCCGGTTTGACCGGCCTCGAATCTGTAGTATTGGAACTCTTTGGAATTATTTGGAATGTCAACGCGGTAATACATGTAATCCACATCTTCGACGTCGTTTGCCGCCCCGGTGTAGAGCACTTCCCAGGAGGCGCCGTCGTTTGAGCCCGACAGCGTCCAGCCGTCGTTCGGGCGGCGGCTGTACTGGCCGCTGTCGTTCGCGGTGCGGAGTATGATGCGGTTTACCGCATATGCCCGGTCATACTTCCACTCGGCCCAGTAGGGAACCGCGTCGGAGCAGTATTTGGGGTACAGTTTTTGATTTTCATCCTCATCCTCGTCGTAGACGAGCAGGCCGTATGAGTGCTCCTTCTCGTTGAATCCCTGGCCGCCGTCGATAAACTCGGGGTTCATAAGCGGGTTTTTCCCCGAAGCCGCCACGGCGAGATCCTCAAAACCCTCCGAGGCCGCGCCCGCCGGCAAAAGCGTCAGCGCGCACAAAAACAAAAGCGGCAGGATTGCTGTTATTGCTGTCATTGGTTTGATTTTTCTCATCGGTCGTTTTTCCTTACTTCATAGAAATATTTAGAAATATTAACATTTTGTAAACTTGTAAACACAACAAAAAAACCCTTGCATTGGCAGGCTGTTATGTGGTATACTATTCGGGCACGGCTAAAAAAAGTCGCAGTCCGCTGCGCGCTTGCTCCGCATGAATGTGATTTCTGCCTGTCAAAATACATAAATCAAATTTTGAAAGGAGGGCTTTTAAAATGGCATATGAGCTTTTAAAAGCGTTGACCAACGAGCAGTTGAAAACCGATCCGCCGAAATTTTCGATAGGGGATACGGTAAAGGTCCACAACAAGATAAAAGAAGGCACAAGGGAAAGAATACAGGTATTCGAAGGCGCCGTAATCGCCAAAAGGGGCGGCGGCATCAACGAAACCTTCACCGTGAGGCGCTTTTCATACGGCGTCGGGACCGAAAAGACATTCCCGCTCCATTCGCCCAACGTCGATAAAGTGGAGATCACGAGGCGCGGCAAGGTCCGCAGGGCGAAACTCTACTATCTGCGCCAGCGGGTCGGAAAGAAAGCGAAAGTCAAAGAACAGATATAGGGGCGCAAAAATCCAAAACCAAAACGCGGAATATCGAGATATTCCGCGTTTTGACCTGTTTATTTTAATGCACCACGCATTTTTCGGTGTCTTTGTCGAAGATGTGCATGCGCGCGATGTCGAGCGCGATTTTTATGGTCTCTTCCGGCTGCGCGGTAGAGCGCGGCGAAACGCGGGCGATAAGCGGCGTTTCCTCGGTGACCAGATACAGGAAGATTTCGTTGCCCATGAGCTCCGTGACTTCGACTTTCGCCTCGATTACGGACTCTCCGAACTGGGTCAGGTATGTGGGCTCGTCATACAGCGTTTCCGGGCGGAGCCCCGCTATGACCGTTTTGCCGACGTATTCCTGCAATTCGGCGTTGTTGGATTTTTCCGGCGGCAGCTTCAATGAGTATTTCCCGAAGGTGAAATACAGATCGTTGCCTTTTTTGTCTATGGTGCCGTCGATGAAGTTCATCTGCGGGGTCCCGATAAACCCGGCGACGAAGTGGTTGATGGGGAAGTCGTAGAGGGCCTGCGGGGTATCGACCTGCTGGATGAACGAATCCTTCATGACGACGATGCGCGAGGCCATCGTCATGGCTTCGACCTGGTCATGCGTGACGTAGATGAACGTCGTGCCGATCTTCTGGTGCAGCTTGGTGAGCTCCGTCCTCATCGAGGCGCGCAGCTTGGCGTCCAGGTTGGAAAGGGGCTCGTCGAGCAAGAACACCTTGGGTTCGCGCACTATCGCCCTTCCCAGCGCGACACGCTGCTTCTGGCCGCCTGAAAGCGCTTTCGGGCGCCTGTCCAAAAGGTACTCGATGGCGAGTATCCTCGAGGCTTCCTCGACCCTTCTTTTGATTTCTTCTTTTGTGACTTTTCTGAGTTTGAGCCCGAACGCCATGTTCTCATAAACCGTCATATGCGGATAAAGGGCGTAGTTCTGGAACACCATCGCTATGTCCCTGTCCTTGGGGGCTACGTCGTTTACAAGCTTGTCGCCTATAAACAGCTCGCCTTCCGTGATTTCCTCAAGTCCCGCAATCATTCGAAGGGTCGTTGTTTTGCCGCAGCCGGATGGTCCGACGAGTATCAAAAACTCCTTGTCTTTTATATCAAGGGTGAAATCGGATACCGCGGTTACGCCGCCGGGAAATTTTTTATACATATGCCTCAATGATACGCTTGCCATTTTCAATCCTCCTAAAAAATACGACGATAAAATTAGAATTTTTATCTATATATACTATATCAAATATTTATGAAAAATGAAAGTGTCGAATGTTCCAAACTTTTAAGAAATTATTTATGTATATTGCATAAAACCCGCCTGTTTGCGCGCAATATTTTAACATTGTAAGTACATGGGATAAACAAATTTAACGCTTTTTGAACTTTTTGTGATTTACTTTATCCCCTTCATCGTCAGCCCGATTTTTTTGCCCCCGGGCTCAACCGATTTCACCGAGACCTTCACCGCGTCCCCCACCGCCAAAACCTCGCTCGGGTGCCTTATATACCTGTCGGCTATTTCGGACACGTGCACAAGCCCGTCCTGGTGCACGCCTATATCGACAAAGGCCCCGAAGTCCGTCACGTTTCTGACCACCCCGGAAAGGACCATTCCCACTTTCAGATCGCCGGCGTCCATTATGTCAAGGCGCAGCTCCGGCTGGGGGAAATCGTCGCGTATGTCCCTGCCGGGCTTCTCCAATTCCTTGATGATATCCGATAGTGTGGGCGCACCGACGCCGAGAAGCTCCGCGACGCCGGAAATCCCGTCCGCTTTTACTTTCTCGGCCAGGCCGGTTATCCGCGCATTTCTCACATCGTCAAGCGAAAAGCCGTACATATCCAGCAGCTCCTTGGCGGGTTTGTAGGATTCGGGGTGTATGCCGGTGCCGTCGAAGACTTCCTCTCCGCCGAAAATGCGCAGAAACCCCGCGCACTGCTCAAACGCCTTCGCCCCGATTTTGGGCGTTTTCTTTATCTTTTGGCGGGAGGCGAATTCTCCGTTTTCCTCGCGGTATTTGACTATGTTTTTCGCCGAGGCGGAATTTATCCCCGAAACATAGGACAAAAGGCTGTAGGAAGCGGTGTTGACGTCCACGCCCACCGAGTTCACGCAGTCCTCGACCACCCCGGTCAGCGCCTCGTCCAATTTCGCCTGTTTCATGTCGTGCTGGTACTGGCCCACGCCTATCGATTTCGGGTCGATTTTCACGAGCTCCGCCAGCGGGTCCTGGAGCCTTCTCGCTATCGAAACCGCGCTCCGAAGCGTCACGTCGAAGTCGGGAAATTCCTCCGCGCCGAGCTTCGAAGCCGAATAGACCGAGGCGCCCGATTCCGAAACTATGATATATTTCGCGCCGCAGTTCAATTTTTTCAGCAGATTCGCGACAAATATCTCGCTTTCCTTCGAGGCGGTGCCGTTTCCTATCGCCACGACGTCGACTCCGTGCTTTTTTATGAGCTCCGCCATGATTTTTTCGGACTCCGCGGTTTTTTCCAATGGTTTTGTGGGATATATGACGCTTGTGGCGATCACTTTCCCGGTTTTGTCGACCACCGAAAGTTTGCACCCGGTTCTGTATCCGGGGTCGAAACCGAGCACTGTCTTGCCTTTCAGGGGCGGGGAGAGCAGCAGGTTTTTTAAATTCAGGGCGAATACCTTTATGCCCGATTCGCTCGACTGGTCGAATATGTCGCCGCGTATCTCGCGCTCTATCGAAGGGGAAATCAGCCGGTCATAGGCGTCGGTCACCGCCCTTTCCACAAACTGCGTGGTCAGGCTTTTGTTTTTTGCGAGCGTCTCGCCGAACAGGTAATTCAAGGCCATGGTTTTGTCGGCTTCGACCGAGACTTTCACAAACCCCTCTTTTTCGGCTCTGTTGAGCGCGAGTATCCTGTGGCCCGGGATTTTTTTTACCGGTTCGGAAAAATCGAAGTACATCGAATATATTTTGCCCTCGTCGCCCTCGCCGGTCTTTTTGGAAGTTATCATCGCGCGCTCAAAAGTCATGGCGCGTATCTGTTTTCTAAACGCCGCATTGTCCGAAACGTTCTCCGCGACGATGTCCATGGCCCCCCCGAGCGCTTCCTCGGCCGAATTCACGCCTTTTTCCCCGTCTATATACCGCGCCGCGATTTCGTTTATATCGCCTTCGAAAATGTTTTGGCTGTACAGGATATCGGAAAGCGGCTCAAGCCCCTTTTCTTTGGCGACGGACGCCCTGGTTTTTCTCTTTGGGCGATAGGGCCTGTAGATGTCCTCGACTTCGACCAAGGTTTTCGCCGCCTCTATCGCCGCCGTTATTTCATCGGTGAGCTTGCCCTGTTCCTCAATCGATTTCATCACTTCGTTTTTGCGGTTTTCCAGATTTCTCAGATAACCCAGCCGGTCGTACAGTTCCCGGAGCAGCTGGTCGTCGAGCGAGCCGGTGACTTCTTTTCTGTATCTGGCGATAAAGGGTATCGTGTCGCCGTTGTCGAACAGGGCGATCGTTTCAGTCAGCCTCTTTTGGGGGATTTTGAACTCCTGTTCAAGTGTGTTTGTGATGTTCATAATCTACTCCCGAAACTCCTGCATCCGCTGTCTGTAATGCATATAGTCGTCAAAGCCCACTTCCTCCGGGACCCCGTGGTCGCAGGTGGGGATATATCCGCCGCGCCGCTTCATTGCGGGCATGATGCGGTCGATCATGCGGTCTATCGCCTCTTTTCCTTCGGCCAAAATCCTTTTGTCTATCCCGCCGCGCATTCTGAGGTCCGGGTATTTTTTGCCGATTTCCACCACGTCGCAGCCCGACGCGGCTTCAAAGGGCGACATATGGTCCATTCCGATTTCCCTGTATACGTCGATGACGGAATCTGCGAAGCCGTCCGTGTCGATCTGGAAGAACAAATGCCTCGATTTGTCGAGCTGCCGGCTTCTCATATTGTCCAAAAGCTGCTTGTAATATGGCAGTAAAAACTCCCTCATCATGTCGGGGGATATGAGGGGCGCCGTCTTATAGCATATGTCCTCGCCGAAATAGAGCTCGTCGATGGTGAGGTATTTCTGATGCTCGGCTATGACGCGGTCGGCGAGCTCAAACCATGTTTTCATGCAGTCGTGGATCAGCTCCGGCTCATCGTAGAATTTATACAAAACGTCCTCGGGCCCGATCAGGCTCCGCAGATACATATAGCCGCCGACCACGCACTGCTGCACCACGCAGCCTTCGTTTGCCCGGTTTATCCGCCGCTGCATGTCCGCTTCCATGTTTTTGTACCTCTCGGGCGAGGCGGGGTCCATGCGCCACTTGCAGTTCTGTTCCCACGACTTCATGTCCTTGACGGGGTGGGCGACGTATTCGGGCATAAACCCGTTCCTGCGGCCCTTGAAAAACAGTATGTGCCTGCCCGCGTGGTCCTGCGCCAGCTCGTACTCCCCCCTGTCCTCTATGACCTTCACTTCAAAATCCGGGTAAAACGGGGCTTCGCACCAGCCAAGTCCGCCTAAGGAAGCAAATCCCGTATCCTCATACATAAAAAGTTTTGACAGGTCCGTTTGATCTGTTATATGCCCCTGGGCTTTCCACGCGTCTAAGCAGAAATACCCGAACTCGGTCTGGATGATGCCGGCATTTGGCTTGATCGCATAGAAGTCGCGTATCTTTTTCGCGGCGGGGGACATTTTCTGGCAATCCATTTTGATTTTCCTCCTTATTTCCTCACTTCTCTATCGCCGCGCGCCGTGTCAAAATCGCGCGAAGCCTTTGCATATCGAATTTTTTTTGCCTGTTGTAGCACACTATCCCGTTTTGTTCCTGTTCCACGTCGGTGAGCTGGGTGTAGCAGAACGCGCATACCGCCGGGTTGTCCAACAGCGCCGAAACCAAGCCGGAAAAGCGTTCATAGAATTTTTCTATGTCTTCGGGGGCGTTGCCGTATCCCCAGCTCTGTTTGCTGTCTTTTGTCTCTTTGGAGGTTTCGCTCCACCAGGTTCCGCCGAATTCGCTCACGAAATACGGCAGCTCCATGATTTTTTCCGCCGGCCACCTGTTGTCGTTCTGGAAGATGTCTTTTTGGCGGGTTTCGTCCGACAGCGCCGAGTATCTTTGTTTGAACGCTTCGACGTTCTGGTCGTAGTCGTGGATGTCGAATATGTCGGTTTCCACGTGGACATAGCCGGAGGTGTCGATGGCCGGGCGAGTGGGGTCGATGGATTTGGTCAGCCGGTAAATATATGCCAGATCGTCTCTCTTCTGGCTCCAGTTGGTCTCGTTGTGCGGGCACCAGCCCACTATCGAGGGGTGGTTGAAATCCCTGTTTAATTCCTCTATCCATTCGCACAAAAAATTCTGATAGCTTTCGCTCGAATAGTCCATTCCCCAGTTTCCGTGCTCGCCCCAGGTGATATATCCCGCCCTGTCGGCGTAATAGTGGAACAGCGGCTCGAAGATCTTCTGGTGCAGCCTCGCCCCGTTGAATCCCGCCTCCATCGACAGCGCGATATCCTCTTCCAGCGATTTGGCGCTCGGGGCCGTCCAGACGCCGTCGGGGTAAAACCCCTGGTCCAGAACCAATCTCTGGAATACCGGCCTGCCGTTTAACAAAATCTTATTGCTCTCTATCGATATATCCCTCATGCCGAAATAGCTGTATACGGCGTCTTCGTTTCCGCCGCTGCCGTACCGCAGCGTCAGATCATAGAGCTCGCCCTTGCCCACGTCCCAGAGGCGCAGCTCGTCTTTGGGGATATCGAGCGAAAGGGTCGCGGACGGGCCGTTTGCCTCTATGGTTTTGGCGGCGATGAGCTTTCCGTTACAGCTGACCTCGGCTGAGAGCCGCGCGGGGGCTGCCTTGGCGAACGCCGCGTTTATGGTGAGGCCCGGATTTTTTGTGTCCGTGTGGATTTTAAAGTCCTTTATACAGCTTTCAAAGGGGACATACTCGAGCCAGACGGTCTGCCATATGCCGGTGGTCCTGGTGTAATGGCAGCCCGAGGAAAAATAGCCGGGGCACTGCTTGCCGGAGGGCTGTTTTCCCCCCCGCAGCAGATCCTCGGCTTTTACGGTGACTGTATTTTCGCCGGCTTGGACGTATTTTGTTATATCGAACCAAAAACCTATCATTCCGCCCCTGTGAAAACTCACGTATTTTCCGTTTATCCAGACTTTCGCGTGGTAATCGACTGCCCCGAAATGCAAAAGTATCCTGCCGCCCTGCCAATTTTGGTCTATATGAAAGCTTCTTTGATACCAGACGCACTCGCAGAAATCTTTTAGGCCGATTCCCGAAAGCGGGCTCTCGTAGCAAAAGGGCACGGTGATCTCGAGGGAGTCGGTTTCAAAAACCCCGCCGCCGGCCGCATAGCCGCGTTCCTCGCCCGATTTGGCGTGGTCGAATTTGAATTTCCATTTGCCGTTTAAATTCTGCCAGGCTTTTCTCTCAAACTGCGGGTTGGGAAATTCGGGCCTGGGTATGTTGTTATCCATGAGACTCATATTCACCTTTCTTTAAAAAATTATATCACTTCCAGATAGTCCCTGCAGCCTAATTCGGGAAACGGAGCAGCGGGCAAGCTTTGATACCAGTACGCCACGCTCGCTATGTCGTCCTGCAGCGGCAGGTATCTGCCTTCGCTCCTCCAGCCGAGCGCCTGTATGGTCACTTTCAGGTCTTCGTCGAAGCGCACCGGGTCGGTTATGTGCCATCTGTACATGCCGAACCTCTTCTGCACCCTGTACAGCTCGTCGGATTTGAGTATCTGGTGGAAACCCGCGTAGGGGCTGTTGAAGTTTTCGTATCTGCGCTCGTAGGGATTCTCGAAATCATACGAGCCGCAGAAATAGTCCTCGGTGCCCGTGCCGCATATGGTGGGAAATTCTTCGTCCCCGTCCATATAGAATTTGATTTCGCCTTCGCCCCACCAGCCGTTGTTGTTGACCTGCCAGGCCATATACGTGCCCACATACTGGCCTTTGCCGGACACGCCGTCGAGGATTGTGTAGACGTCCTTGTAGGGCAGG
>WQXD01000097.1 GCA_009785015.1 Oscillospiraceae bacterium
AAAGTCGTATACTCATTATAAGCCACAAGGGCGTTCAGATTTCGGCTTTGACTTCTTTTATGCATTTGGGGCAGATATTTTTTTCCTTGAATTTTTTCAACTCGGTGGATGAACCGCAGAAAACACAGCATGTTCCCCACTTTTTTAACATTATCATATCGTCCTTCGCGAATATTTCAACTGCGTCCTTTTCATTGAGGTCAAAAATCTTGCGCATTTCGGCGGGCAGTACCACCCTTCCAAGTTCGTCTATCCGTCTGACAATTCCTGTCGATTTCATAAAATTTCCTCCTGCTTTTGGATTCGCTGTTTTTATCATATAGAATAATTTACCATAAATTTCAACTTTTGTCAAGCCGTAAATTTAAAATTTTATATAAGGAGCAAAAAATTTTTATGAATATACTCGGAATCGATATAGGCGGTTCAAAAGTCGCCGCCGGTATAATCGACAAAAGCGGAGCGGTGCTCTGCGAAAAGAAAGAACAGCTGCCCCCCGGAACCGACGCCGGTTCGCTTTTATCGGCCATCGAAAATATATGCGGCAAAATAACAAACGGATATGACTTTGAAAAAATCGGAATAACGATACCCGGCCTCGCCGACGCCAAAAACGGAATATGGGTCTACGCCCCGTTTTCGGGCATAAGAAATTTTCCGATAGCGGAAAAAATAAGCGGCATATATAAAAAGCAGGTTCATATAGAAAACGATGTGAACGCCTGCGCCGTGGCGGAAAAGCGTTTTGGCTGCTGCGGTAAAGTGGACGATTTTATCTGGATAACGGTCAGCAACGGAATCGGTGGCAGCGTGTTCGCAAATGGCCGGCTTTATTCGGGATACGGCGGCAACGCCGGGGAAATAGGGCATATAAAAGTGAGCGAGGACGAAAATTTTTTGTGCGGGTGCGGCGATTACGGCTGCGCGGAGGCGGTGGCCGCGGGCCCGGGCATAACAAAACGCCATGGAAAAAATCTTTCCGCGGAACAGATCGCAGCCCTGGCGCGCTCGGGGGACTTTGCCGCGGGCGAAGTCATGAGGGAAACGGGTTATTATATCGGCAAGGCGCTTTCCGCCGCCGTCAATATGTTAAATCCGGAAATGGCCGTTTTCGGCGGGGGCGTTTCGCAGAGTTTCGATTTGATTCTGCCGGGAATAAAAGAGGCGATGCAAAGGTATATGTTCAAATCCGCGAATAAAGATATAAAGCTGTCTCAAACCGCCCTCGCCTATAACGCCGCGCTCATAGGGGCGGCGGCGATATGTTTTGGGTATTAGGCGAAAGTAAATCATAGAGTTTCTGGCTTGTTTTGAACTTTGCCAGCGTCGCTTCGAGTTCGCTTCTGATTTTTGATTTATCCGGGCTGTTTTTTGTTTTTTTCGCCCTGATCAGAAGATTTTTCGGAGAATGCGAAATATCCACGAATTCTATCAGCTCCGTTTTGTAGTTTTGCAGCTCCAGAATATTGCACCTCACCGCATTTGTCAGAAGCGCCGAAAAACGCTCCTTTACTATTCCGTATTTTAAAATATTGGTCATGGGCGAGATTTCGATGCGGGAGTTTAGTTCGTGTTCGCAGCAAGGCGCGGCGAATATGAGCTCCGAGTTCCATTTCACCGCGTTGTACAGCGCGTGATCTGTGGCCGTGTCGCAGCCGTGCAGCGAAACCACCACGTCCGGCGCGGTTTTCGGCTCATACCCCTCTATGTCGGCGGCTTCAAAGAACAAGCTTTTGTATCCGTATTTTTTCGCCAGCGCGCCGCACTCCCCCACCACTTTTTCTTTTAGATCCACTCCGGTTATATTTATATGGCTCTCGGGGAATTTTTTTATGTTTGCGAAATAATGATACAAAATAAAAGTGAGGTATGATTTTCCGCATCCGAAATCTATCACATTTATTTTGCCCTGTTTTTTATATATCTCGTCCAATTTTTCGGACATATCGTCAAAAAGCTCGACGAATCTGTTGATTTGCCTGAATTTGTCGTACATGCTGTTTGCGATTTTGCCTTCTTTCGTGAATATGCCGAGCTCGGCAAAAACGGGAACGTCGTCCCCTTGGCCGATTATATAGTTTTTTTCGCGGTTATGGCCGGAATTGGCCGGAATTGCCGGTTCGTTTTTGGCTTTATGAAATGATATTTCCCCGTTTTTGTTGAAAGCTATATAATGCGCCCCGGTCAGAAATATTTCGGCCCTTTTGTATTTTTGAATTTGTTCGCCGAAAAAATCACTCAAATCTTCGAGCGGGACATTTTCGTGAAAAGCCTGATTGTTCAAAATGCGTTCGAATTGAATGTATTCTTTTTTTTTGATTTCCACTTTCCGCCCTTTCAGCGCCGTTTCGTTTTTATCCAACGGCGGCGAAAATATGATTTTTTGAGTTTCGCCGAAATCCATTTTTGTCGCCCCTATATTTTAATTTCGTCTTCGAACTGCCGCGTGTACAATTCGAAATACTTTCCCTTTGCTTTCATCAATTGGATGTGGGAGCCCCTTTCGATTATTTTGCCGTCGTGCACGAGCAAAATCGTGTCCGCGCTTTTTATCGTGGACAGCCTGTGCGCTATCACAAACGAAGTCCTGCCCAACAGCAAAGTGGTTATCGCGTTTTGAATGAGCCGCTCAGTTTCGGTATCGACCGAACTGGTGGCTTCATCGAGTATGAATATACGCGGATCGACCAATACCGCCCGGGCGAGCGAAATCAATTGTTTTTGCCCCGTTGAGAGCTTGTCCCCGCCCTCTCCGACGTCCGCCTCCCATTTTCCATCGAGCGTCTCGATTATTTTGTCTGCTGAAATCAATTTCGCCGCGGTTATCACTTCTTCGTCGGTCGCGTCCAATTTGCCGTATTTGATGTTTTCTTTTACCGTTCCCGAAAACAAATGCGGATTTTGCAGCACATATCCCAAATGGCTGTGAAGCCAAAGCTGGCTCCTTTCCCTTATATCCTTGCCGTCGATCAATATTTTGCCGCCCGTCGGCTCGTAAAAACGGCAGAGCAGATTCACGAGCGTCGATTTGCCCGCTCCGGTCTCCCCCACTATCGCCACGCATTCTCCCGCTTTCACCGTCAGGTTGAAATGCTCGAAAATGTTTACCGTGGTCTCCGGATAACTGAAAGTGACGTCCGAAAATTCTATATCGCCCGTGAGTTTTTCCCAGTTTTCGCGCTTCGGGAAAAAATTGTCCCCGTATTTTTTCATCACTTCGGGGGAATCGATGATTTCCGGCGCCGTTTCAAGCAATTTTGTGACCCGCTCGACGTTTACCTGAGCCGCCACAAAATCCGTGATTGTGGCCGCTATCTGCTGTATCGGGTTGAATATGTCGAGCGAATAGCTTATAAAGGCGGAGAGGGTGCCGATAGGCAGCGCGTAAGCCGCGCCCTTTAATATATTGCTGCCGCCGGAATAAATGATAAAAGCGGTGGCAATGGCGCCCGCGGAAAATATCAGCGGATAATAGACGGACCTGAGCCTTGCCGATTGTGTGGTGCGTTTTTTCAGGTCTTTGGTTATGGACATGAATTCGCCGTGATTCTGATCCTCTATCACGAGGGTTTTGGTGGTTTTTGCCCCCACTATCCCCTCATTCATCGCCGCGGTCATTTTTGAGTTTATTTTTCTGGCGGCGCGGTTTGTTCTAAGTATCCTGATTTGAAAAAAGGAAGTGATGCCCGCAAGCAGAGGTATAATCGCCAGAACTATCAGCGCCATGCGCCAGTCAAGGGCGAACATCGCGATAAATGCCCCGATTACAAACGCGCCTCCCCATATGAAATCGACCAAAGACCAGGCGATCCGGTCCCCGATCAGCCCCGTGTCCGACATCGTCCTCGCCATGAGATAGCCCACCGGGGTTTTGTTGTAATATGAAAAAGGCAGGGTCTGCAAATGATAAAACACCGAACGGCGTATATCCTTGCCCATGTTTATCTCCACCGCGGCGGCCAGGCGCACAAATGCCCTCACCACAATCCCCTGCGAAACAAACGCGAAACACAAAAGCGATATGAAAACGGGAAAACCGTCCATAGTTTTATATCTGATGAAATTGTTTATGGCATACCTCAGAAAAAGCGGATATGAAATGTCGCAGAGCGAACAATAAATCATCAGCGCCGCTATCAATATGATTTTTTTCTTATATGGTTTTGCAAACGGGAGGATATTTTTCCAAACGCCGATCGAAAACGGGGCGTTGTAATCCTCATCCTGATAATCCATAAGTCACCTCCCTTTTTTATTACATCACCTGTACTCGTCCAGAACCGCCGACTGCAAGTCATATATGCGCCTGTATGTGCCTTCGCGCTCCAGCAATTCGCCGTGCGTGCCGTAATCCTCGATTTTGCCTTCGCGCAAAATCAATATGCGGTCCGAATGCATGAGGGTGTTTATCCTGTGGGATATTATGACGACGGCCGCTTCGGCCGTGTTTTGTTTTAACGCGGCCCTGATTTTCGCGTCGGTTTCGGTGTCCACCGCCGAAAGCGAATCGTCGAAAATCATCACGGGGGCCTTCTGCATCAGCATCCGCGCGATGGCGACCCTCTGTTTCTGCCCTCCCGACAAAGTGACTCCCCTCTCCCCCACAATCGTATCGTACTGTTCCGGAAAATCCATTATGGCCCCGTGAATGTTCGCCACCGCCGAAACATGATGCAGCTCCCGGGTTTCGGCGTCCGGGTTGGGCGAGGTTATATTTTGTTTTATCGTTTTTGAATACAAAAACGGTTCCTGCAGAACGAGCGCGATATTTTTTCTGACGTCGGCGAGCGGGATTTTATTGATATTTTCCCCATCTACCAAAATTTCCCCGCTTTTGCCGTCCAAATCATAGAGCCTTGTCAAAAGATAGCTCATAGTGGATTTTCCGCTGCCCGTCCCTCCCAGAATGCCCAATGTCCTGCCCTTTTCGAGCTCGAATGAAATATCTTCCAGAATGACCCTGTCTTCTTCGTTGTATTTGAAAGTCGCGTTTTTAAATTCTATTTTTCCGTATGTGCGGGCGCTGTTTTCGCTGAGGGCTATATCTTCGTGTTCCACGGACAATATCTCGTGTATCCTTTTGGACGACACGGTGGCTTTGCTGAAATTCGAAAGCGTTCGGCCGAGCCCGCGCACGGGCCATATGAGCATCGATGTATAGGCGTAAAACGATTGAAACGTGCCCACGCTTATACCTCCGCTGACGCATTTGTAGATCCCGAAAGCGAGCACCACCGCGAGCTGCAGCCCGCATATGACGTCGCTGAAACCCCAGTAATTGGCGAGCGCGTCGACTACGCGCATCGCTTTATCCGAGTAGAATTCGTTTTTTTTGTCAAAACGCTCCATTTCGCATTGTTCGCGCCCGAAAGCCCTCACCACGCGCACCCCGGTGAAATTTTCCTGCACCCCCGCCTGCAGCGCCCCTTCCGCTTCGTCCGCTTCCTTGAATTTTTTCGCTATGGAGCTGTAATAGAAAAAGCTGAACAAAAACAATACCGGCATCAGCATCACCGCCGAAAGCGTCATGGACGCGTCCATTGAAAGCATCATGGTCAGCGAAATCGTTATCGTGAAGAAGCTGCGCAGCATTTCGGGCAAATCGGTGGATAAAAAGTTTTTGATTGTATCGACGTCGGAAGTCGAGCGCTGGACTATATCCCCGGTTTGGTTTTTGACATGCCATGAAAAGGCGAGTTTTTGTATATGCGCGTACAATTTGTTTCTCAGGTTCATCGTCATGTATTCGGCGGCTTCCAAAACAAAATAACGCCTGCACATCGCAGTTATCGTTTCAATGACAAAAATCCCGATAAAAAGCGCCGTCACTATCCAGAGGTTTTGCCTTAAATAATCTATGCCGCCGATATTTTCCACCGCATTTTTGAGATAATCCGGAATTTTTTCATCTCCCAGGATATTGTCTATTACAAACCTTATGATCTGCGGGATCAGGTAATACAAAAAGAGCGCGGAAAATATGAAGAAAACCGCGAAAACAATCTGCAGCCGCCGGCCTTTTGAAAGTTTGAAAATCATCGAGAACCTGCCGCCGGTTTCTTTTCTGTATATATCGTATTTGTTTTTTTTGTTTTTCATTATGCAATTATACTTTTTCCAAATTCAGCGTATTTATAAATTTCTCTATATATAAGTCCCAGTATTTCCATTGGTGGTCTCCGGGCGATTCTTCATAGGTATAATCAAAGCCCAGATTTTGGATGAAGTTTTTGAATTTTTGATTGCTTCCATATAAAAAATCTTCCGTTCCGCAGTATTGGTAAAGCCGCGGCTTGGAGTCGAGTTGCGCCGTTTTTATTGCTGCGGTGAACAAATCGTTTATGCCGCCTTTGATTTTGTCGGCTCCGCCGGCGATCATTTCGATTTCTTTTTTGTTAATATTCGACGCGAAGTCGCTTTCGGGGTCCAAAGCCCCCGACAGGCTCGCCGCCGCCGAAAAAATATCGGGCCGGTTCAGAGCGCACTTGAAAGCGCCGAATCCCCCCATGGACAATCCCGCGACAAAAGTTTCCTCGCGTTTATGCGAAAGCCTGAAAAATCTGCGTGAAATTTCAATCAGTTCCTCGCTTACAAATTTCCAATATTTATAGCCGCCGATTATACCCGGAAAATCGCTGTAAAAACTCTTTTGAACATCGGGCATAACGACAGCCAGCTTATACTCGCGGGCGTAACGCTCGACGGAAGTCCACCGCATCCACGCGGTGTGATTGTCGGTGTAGCCGTGAAGAAGATAGAGGGTGGGATATTCCCTGTTTGCGTCTTCCTCCGGCAAAATGACGTTCATGCAAGTGGAGATATTTATCGCTTTCGAATAAAAATTGCATTCAAAAATTGCCATTTTATCAAACTCCTTAATTAATTCGCGTAATCCGCTGTGATTTTGTCGCAGACTTTCTGCAGGCCCGTCATGAAATTTTTTTCGTTTCTTTCGACAAAGGAGACATAATCGGTGCTTTTCGCGGAAAGAAGGCTGTTCACCGAAAATGACAGGGCATTGCCGTTGCCGTAATTCAAGCCGAAATCGTAACACGCGCCGTCGTATATGATATCTATCATTTCTTTCGAATCTTCGTCGCGGGCCACTTTCGAAGTCAAAATGATGTCGTAATACGCGGGTACGACATACCTGTAGCTCTCCACCGCGAGCGCTTCGCAGACCGCTCCCGACACATCCGCATTTGCGGTGATGGGCACCGTCAAAAACCCGTTCCACGAAAGGCTCCAATATTTTTCCTGCCTTTCTTCGAGTTTCGGGAAGGGCAGTATTCCGAATTCGACTTCATATGTGCGGTAATACCGGCCGACGCTGAGTGCATCCGCGATAAAGAGCGCCCTGTTTGTGTTCATGTTGAGATCCGGCTGGAATTTTCTGCCGGGGACGTCCAAGGTGTT
Organism: Oscillospiraceae bacterium; assembly: GCA_009785015.1. The sequence continues at coordinate 7,417 of WQXD01000097.1, forward strand.
GGGGTCCCAGTCTTCCGTAAAAGTGGAATCGCTGTAGATCAGATCGGACAGGGTTTGGATGATCTGGCCGTATTTTTCATCGTAAAGGTTCAGCAACAGCTCTCCGTCATTTGTTTTGGTCACGGTGTTCATGCCGCACCCGTGCAGCGCGCTCTGCAGCATCCATCCGACGGTGGTCACAAATCCGTACTGATCCTCTTTGTCCATCTTGCCGTCGCCGTTGAGGTCTTTTGAAGTCTGTTTGGCCATTTCGGCCAGTTTGCTCCAGGTCCATTTCCCGGCTTTCACGAGCTCATACGGGTTTTCCAGGGCGTAATCCTGTATCAGGCCCTTGTTGAAGTAGATCACGTTGGGGTCGAATATGATGAGATCGCTGACAGCCAGAAGCAGCACGTTCTGCACCGACAGTTCCGCGTTCATCTGCTGGTTCCACCACGGCTTGGAAAAGTCCGCGTAGGCAATCTTGTTCCAGTCGTGCACAAATCCTATCATTTCGGGATTGCCCGCAATGCAGTGCGTCAGCATAAGCTGATACTCGTCCACTCCCGCCAGCACCGTTCTGAGCAGCTCTTCGGCTATTATGTTCGCTGCGTTCCCTCCGCCCTTGCTTATGTAGTTTATATTTATATTCAGCCGTTCCTCGACGTTTTTCTGGCGCCTGTAGACCGCGTCGTTCATGATTTCGCCGATTTCCTCATCGACAAAATAATAGGAGGGGTACATGCTCCACAGAGGATAAAATATGTTGAAGCCGATTCCGCCGAAGTTGAGATCTTTGGGCAGGTTGTCTTTAACCGCCAACCGCGGATCGCCCAAATCGGGCTGCTCCGGAGTGTCATCCGCCGAATCGGCCGCTTTTTGCTCTTCCGGTTTGTTTTCGTCGGCGCCGCATGACGCAAGACACAGCGCCGGCGCGGCAATCATCGCGGCGGCCAATAAAACAATCAGCAGTTTTTTCACTTTTTTGCCCTCCGCGCCAGTTCCAATTCTTCCAATATGACCGCGATATTGTCGAGGGGGACGTCCTCCGAAATCTCGGCGTAAAGCGAAAGCCCGCCCTCAGGCGCAGCAAGAGCGTCCACGCATTCGCGCACATGGTCCCGAAGCTGGGTTTCAGTCGCGGTAAAAAACATCTGGCGGTCGAGGTCGAGATGCACCGCCATACGGCACCGCCCAACGCCGCGCGTAACATCCACGAGATTTTTCAGGCCGTTTGCCCGGTACTGGGGATTTATATAGCGCAGGCCGCAGTCGTGCAAATCGGGGATTATTTCATATATGCAGCCGTCGGAATGCATGCCGATCAATTTGTTTCTGGCTACGCACGGCGCGAAAAGTTTTTCGAAACAGGGCTTTAATATCTTCCGCCACTTTTCCGGTCCGGTCGGAAGCATATTCTGCATTCCGAGGTCGTCGGCAAAGGAGATAATCGGCGCCTCGCCCATATGATCAAGGGCTAATTTCACCTGGCGCATGTTGTACTGCAGCACTTTGTCGATCAATACAAAAAATTCATCTGGTTCTTCGGCGAAATCGACCATGCACTCCTCATATCCGCGCAGATACGTCAGCCTTAAAAACATGAGCCCGTGCTCGAGCCCGATGTCCTTTTCGGGGATTTGCAGATCATATACATCTTCCCGGTTCTGCACCGCGTGTCCGATGCAAATGGAATCGTGCCCTTCGATTATGTTGTCCCATTCACAGCCCCAATGGTCGAAATGGCGGCCGTACTGGTACTGCCATATCCCGGGAGGGGCCGCTATGGTCATTTTGTAGTCCCCCTCTTTATAGCCGGGGAAGATGTCCGGATGTTTCAAAACCAATTTTTCGAGTTCTGCTCCGTGACGTTTCCATGTGGGCACATACAGCCCCATAGTCACGGGAATATATTCGGGCCGGTTGAAAGTCATCGCCTTTTCGAAATCGTTCATAAGTTTTCCTCCCAATTACTTGCCGTATATTTTTTTATTTGTTTTGCTCTAAGTATAACAAATATATTTTTTATTGTCAACAACTTTTTTAAAACTTATTGACATCGAAAAATAAATCTGATATACTTTGAAGTGAAAAGGCGCGATAAGTAATATTTTAAGGAGGTTTTATGAAAAAATTGAAAGTGGCGGTGCTCGGGCTGGGCTGTATCAGTTATTCGCACATACCCGCATATAAAAACATTCCCGAAGTCGAATTGTACGCGATATGCGACAAAAGCGAAAACTGGCTCGCATACAGGGCGAAACAGCTGAATATATCCCATATGTACACGGATTACAAAAAGCTTTTGGAGAATCCGGAAATCGACGCCGTGAGCGTCTGCCTTCCGACCAAATTCCACGCCGAGGCGAGCATTTGCGCGCTCAACGCGGGAAAACATGTGCTGTGCGAAAAACCGATGGCGATAAATGCAAAAGAAGCGGCGGCCATGTGCGAAGCTGCCGAAAAAAACGGCAAAAAGCTGATGATAAGCCACAACCAGAGATTTGATTTGGACGTGCAGCTGATGCAAAAGAGAATGAAAGAGGGATTTTTCGGGGATATATATTTTGCCCGGATAGGCTGGCGGCGTTCTCTGGGCATACTGCCGGAGCAGGATTTGGTCAGGGAAAACGGGGAACATTACAGCCGCAACTGGTTCAATGAAAAAGACAACGGCGGCGGGGTTCTGCGCGATTTGGGCTCGCATTTGCTCGATTTGACGATGTTTGTCACGGACTTTCCGAAATTGGTATCGGCAGACGCGAGCTGCTACCGGAAATTTTACGTTCCGGGGTATGACGGCTCGTATGTATGCGACAGCGAAGACCTCGCTTCGGCGCATTTGAAATTCGACACAGGGCTCACGATCCAGATGGAGGTGAGTTTCGGGTCTCTTATAGAGCGCGAAGTGCTGTTCACGGAAATATACGGGACAAAAGGCGGGGCCTCGAGAAGGGACGGCAAATTGAAATTCATAAAAGACAACGGCGGAATATGCGAAACCGAAGAGATAACAAAATACGATTTTGAGTCAAAATGTTCCCAGGCGAGGTTTGTGGACGCGATTTTAAACGACACCGAAGTCCCCGTGACGCCAGAGCAGGGACTTGGCGTCATCGGGATATTGGACGCGATATACAAATCCGCGGGGGATATAAAAAATTAATTAACAAAAAAGAGAAAGGAAAAATCAAAAATGACGGAAGAACTATACAGCGCCCTGTGCGAAATACCGATGCTTGACGCGCACACCCACATCGACGCGGGCCATATGAGCGCGCGCGGGCTTTACGATATTCTGCTATATCACATGGTCATATCCGATCTTTACAGCGCGGGCTGCCCCGACGGCCACAGGATGTCGGAAGAGCCCGACGAGGCCGAAATCGAGCAGCGCATCAAAAACGCGCTGCCGTATATAAAGTACATTCAGAACACAAGCTGTTTTTGGGGGATGAAAACACTTCTCGCCGATTTGTACGGCTGGGAAGAAGGTATAACAGAGCAGAACTGGCGCAGATTGGACGCCCTTATACGCGCGAAATCCGGCGCCTGCTGGGCCAAGGAGATATTGAAC
>WQXD01000098.1 GCA_009785015.1 Oscillospiraceae bacterium
AAACGGTATCATACGTTCTGGGCAGGAAGATGCCGGAATAGGCGCAGATGATAGGGCAGGCTGCGCGTTATTATGGCTTTTTAAAGACAGCGGGCATAATATTCTTGTAATCAACGGAGAAGAACGCGGACAACCGACAGCGCATTATTTGGTGAGCGAACATTCGGATATTTTAAGAGAAATACAAAATTCATCTTTTATGATAGAATTTGACAGGCGTAACGCAAAAGATTACAAAGTCTATTATATTCCGGTTACGGCGGAATTTCAAGATTATCTTGAAAGAGAAACAGGCTATTCCGAGAGTGATAAAAGCGCTGTAACAGATATTTGCGTTTTGTGTACCGAAGGATGCTGCGGCGCCAATGTCAGCGTTTGTTATTATGACGAACATTCGCCGGACGAATGTATCAACGTAAAAGAATGGCTTCATAATTATGATATAATGGCAAAAATGCTTGCGAAACCGCTGAAAAAGTATAATTTATTCGTCTAAAGATGATACAATATCGTCGTCATCCTCATAATCGAGATCGGGATATTGTTCGGGGGATTCCCCGACAGATTTGATTATTTCAGGATTTTTAAGCTTTAGATCCGTTTCATTTTTCACATCCAAAACAATATCAAATTCCCAGCAGTCACCGTAGTCAAATAAATATAATATGCGCTGCCTGTTTGTCAGTCGTTCGTCCCCCAAACGGACTTCGTCCGTAAACGGAGGTCTTTCGGAATACGGCGCGCTTATCTCATAACTGGAATGACGTTTTCCGTCTAAATAAAACGAATAAAGATGATCGTTGTCAAATTCAAACGCTTTCTGTATCGCAAGATGCAAGTCTTCAAACGTGTGTTCCGGCAGGCAGCGTATTGTACGGTAACACCTTTTGCTCAATGACACTTTGAATTCAAATACCCGCGTGTCGTTATTTAGATTTTCATGTTCAAAAATACTCGCATATATAGCGGGCATATCAACGGATTTTTCAGGGAAGCAACTTAAAAACGGAGAAATAAAAGTGGTTGTTCCGTTTTTGAGAGCTTCCATTGTTTTTTCATACAGTTCCTCCTCATCTTCGAAGTCTTTTTTATCAGCGAACCAATTTAAACCGATATATGCCTTTTCGGCGTAAGCGTTGAACCATACATATTTTCTCTGTTCGCAAGCTTTTGATAAGGCAACCCCAAAGTTTTTCGGCTTTAATTGTTCTATGAGCGGCAAATTGAAATATTGTATTGATTTATTGCTTTCAACAAAATCAATCAAATTCAAATCCCTCAAAGTACACGCCGTTTTATAGTACATTCCCATCATAAACTGGACCGGGTTCATATTTCTGCCGTAGATGCCGGATTTATTTTCTTCATATTTTATCCATTGATTACTGCCGTTTTCGGCTAACTGTGAAAAAATCCCATCCATCAGGTCGCTTAATACAGAAGTGAAACCCCTTTCGCCGTATTGTGCCTCCGGATCGACAAAACAAAACCATATATGGAAAATCAATAAATATTGGGAAAAAATATTCATAGTTTTAAAATCAGCGTATTTATCCGTCGTACCGCAAATGCTTTTTCCTCCTTTAGCATCAAAACAAGCGATAAAACCGGCTTGTTTGGCGATAATAAACCACAGCGCCACGGTTGCATACTGATGCATTCTGGCCGTGTCTTTAGCGTTTTGCTCCGGATAACGCAGTAATTTATTGACTTCATAACATGCTTTCACGCTTAAATCGCCCTTTTGAGTCGCAAACGGTTTTGCCGTTTCAATAAAATCACAGAATCTCATGAAATCGACTACAGTGTCTTTAACGTCTTTTTCTTCGGCTATATAGTACATATAAAAATCCTCCAAGTTCGCGAAAAATAGATTTTATTAAATAATATTATATTACGTTTAGTTGATTTTTGCAAGCTTTATTTTTTTATCGCATCTATAACTTCCCTTATATCGCTAAGCACGGAAACTCCGCATTCAAGAAGCGTATGTTTATGCTGATGCCCATTCGAAATCAGAATACAATCGACGCCAAGGTTTATCGCTACTTCATAGTCATGCACGGTATCGCCGATTAGAACGGTTTCAGCGCCGCATATATTGTTGTCGGCGATGTAAGACTTCCCGATATTTACCTTGCTTTCAGCATATATATTGGATATACCAAGTATATCGTCAAAATAACGCTCAATATCAAACAAACCTGTCTGAGAGCGCAGATTATTGAGTTCAGACGCGGACAATATAATCTGCTTCAATCCCATTTTATTAAAAGCCGCGAGAACTTCAGCCGCGCCGTCGAACAAACGGAAACGGCTGTCATCGCTGTTGTATAGTTGTATGAACTCATTAGCAGGTATATCAAAGGGTTCTTTGTCAAAATCAAACCCCGCGCGGCGGTAGTAATTTATCACGGGAAAGCCAAATATATCACGGTAGGCATATATATCTTTAATCGGCGAAAGTTTTCTGTTCGCCAATAATGTATTGACAACAGTCAGGCACAAGTCCGCATCGTCAAGGAGAGTGCCGTTCCAGTCCCATATTACATGGGTATATTTACTCGACATAATGGTTGTCCCTTCGTGTTCAAAATTTTCCCATTTGTCCGTTTGCTTCCGCCATCCCGATCAGATATGTGAATACCGGAGCGGGGATGCGGAGAATCGGCACAGGAGTATCGTGTCGGCTGATACCGTAATCGGTAATATTCTTCGTGACCACAAATGCCGATGTTACCTTTCTTTGATCCATCTTCCTTTGTCAGCGACACAATCGCATCAGTGGCAGCAATGGAGGCGTCGTTTCGATATTTCACTTCGCATAATATCTTCTCTTTCGGAAAATTGATTACTACATCGACTTCTTTTTGATTTTCGCGTGCTTTGCGGTAGTATCCGACGTGAACAGTAGAGGCTGTCTGGAAAAAAGTGACGATGTGCTTATATACTGCGGTTTCCACCATATTTTTGCAATACTTTGATTACCTGTGCTTCGCTGACTATAGCCATAATCCCACTTCCTATCCGACATATTCATATCATAATACCGATATGTATACTACATTTTGGTATTATGATACCATAAACTGATTGAAAAGTCAAGCTCAGTTTTTAAAATACGAGCGGATACGGTTTTTCTTTGACATACCCTCCTAAAATATTTTAAGAATGATAGCGGTATTGTTACCGATACCAACGCGCGAAAGCCTCTCTCGTGAGCTCAACTGCGCGAATCAGACGCTCCGGTTCGCCGCGCACTGAACAAATATCACGGAAGGTGACTTCCAAAGGACATCCGCGCGCTGCCATAACGGTTTTTTTCAAATGCTCAAGGAACGCCGCTTCATCGAATATTTCATCGACTGCGATAAAATTGGGGAACGGTTTGCGATGATATACGATTTTTTTACCCCGTATCGCTTCACCCATGTATCTTTCGTCGCACCAAGGCGAAATCGACACTTTGCGGAGGTTTTTCATTTTTGAAAGGCAAGTTCCCCATAAATTATGCACAGGTTCGCAGCATCCGTAGGAAAACAGCCCGCAGCGGGAGAAGACTTCTTTGGTGTAGGAAAAGAAAAATTCATCGAACATATCGACCGACATACCGACGGTTTCCTGAAAATTCGTATATCCCCAAAGGTCGGATATTTTTATCGGACGGCTTGTATCGCCGATATTCGGCAAATCGTTAGTGAAGCAGTATGTGTCCATCGCTATACGGTTGGAATCATTGTTTGGCATAAGGGCGCCGCCGGTTTCCATAGCGTCCATAAAAGCAATGTGGTCGTCGGTCAGCCTTCGCATTATTTTATGGAAAAGCTCCGGGTAATCCATCATGGAAATGAACATAGTCTCCATGCCCATCATTTGTATAAAAACATGAGCAGGTGAAAAACCTACCGTTCTGCCTTCTATTTCCACCGGCAATATATCTCCGAGGATTTCCTCCGCCGCTTCTTTTTGTTTTTTCGCTCCCTCCAATCCGGTATCGACTCCGAAAGGAGAAGGTTTGAATAAACCAATATCCGCTTCGAGGTCATGGACCGCGTGTGTGAACATATAGCCCATTCCGAAAGTTTCTTTGGGTTTGTAGGCGTTGGCCCTGTATTCAAAAGGCTGTATCCAGTTGGGAATACCTACCATTACATAAGCAGGTATGACCCGGTCGTCCTTGAATGTTTCGTATTTAAAGAGCTGCCGTTCCATTTGCGCTTCGAGTGCGCGCGCGAATCCGTCCTCACATTGCAAGGGTTTGTATACTTCGTGTTCCAAACCGTGGAATTCCATCGTGACAAGCGGATGCCCCGGTTTTCCATCGTTTAAATCATACCACATCCGTTTGCGTTTGGCCATGAGCGGCAGCGAAGCAATTTCGGCCTGCCGTTTCGCCAATTCACGCAAAATGCCACGCTCTTTATAATTAACCATAAATTTCTCTCCTTTTTGACCCGAAAGATTCGTTGACACGGTTTCAATCTTGCCATTTCACCTGACTTTATTTTCTTTCGTGTTATTGATATTATAGCACGGATTATTATTTTATGCAATAATTTTTTATAAAATCACGAAAGAATCTTTCGGAATATATAAACGTTTTTAGCACAGGTTTGTGTTATTCGCGGGGAAAATATGCAATGTTGACGTGTTATTCGCGGGGAAAATATGTATTTAACTTGACAATACCAAAATTTTGTTATATAATGGGTATATACAAAATACTCAAAGAGGCATTAATATGCTCAAACGAAAAATATATGACGATCTGATGCAGTGGAAATCCCGCGATGATAAATTGTGTTTATTAATCAAAGGCGCGAGGCAAGTCGGTAAAACTTTTATCATCGAATTGTTCGCCCGCGAAAACTATAAACATCAAACGATTATAAACTTTGTAAAAAATCCCGCCTATAAAACAATTTTTGACGGGGACTTGGATGCGGAAACCCTTATCAAACAGATTTCATTGCGCGTTCCCGATACGGAGTTAATCCCCGGAGAAACAATTATTTTTCTTGATGAAATCCAAGACTGCCCGCGCGCACGAGCCGCCTTAAAATTTTTGACGCAGGACGGACAGTTTGATGTTATCGCATCAGGCTCTATGCTTGGAATAAATTATAAAGATGTTCCGTCATATCCCGTAGGCTATGTGGATCACCTTGAAATGTATTCGCTTGATTTTGAGGAATTTTTGTGGGCCAATGGCATATCGCCCGCTTCGGTTGCCGACATTAAAGAATATTACGACAAAAAGAAACCCGTTCCGGCAGCTATGCACGAACGCATGATGGAACTTTTCAAGGAATATATCGTTGTCGGCGGTATGCCTCGCGCGGTGGATGAATTTGTAACGACACATAATTTTGCCAACGTATTGAAAATACAAAAAGGAATCATTGATGATTATACGGATGACATAGCCAAATATGCCGAAGGAGCGGAAAAAACGAAAGCGAGAGCTTGCTTCTTGTCTATCCCCAAACATTTAGCAAAGGATTATAAAAAGTTTCAGTACAGCATCGTAGAACGCAGCGGGACGGCCCGTAAGTTCGGCGGCAGTCTGATGTGGCTCTTTGACGCGGATATAATAAATTTCTGCCATAATCTATCCATACCCGAACTGCCATTGGAGGGCAACGCCAAAAGCGATGTTTTCAAAGTATATATGCGTGATACGGGACTTTTGATGGCTATGCTCGAAGATGGTTCACAAGAGGATATTATTGATGGTAATCTCGGTATATATAAAGGAGCGATTTATGAAAACATCATCGCGGATATTTTCAGCAAGTCAGGCAAGAAGCTATATTATTTCGAACAGAACGGCAAATTGGAAATAGACTTTTTTATCCGTAAAAACAAAACGGCGACCGCCGTGGAAGTTAAGTCCGCAGACAATACAAAATCAAAATCTATGGAGGCAGTTATCGCCAAATATGGCGTCAAACATGGAATCAGGCTGTCAACAAAGAACATGGGCGGCACGGAGAATTTCGACAGTTTTCCGCTCTACATGGCTATGTTTTTATAACGAACCAAATACGAACCACTGTATCACGATTATATTCTCCTGATAACAAGGGCGTCCGAACCGTAACCCAGCTGCTTTTCAAATTGTTTTTTCACATCGTCCGTCATAACCGGCAGCCAGTTTTTCCCTGATAAATAAGGATGCGGCAAAGTAATTTTATACGACCCGTCCATCAACTGCGCCCCCGTAAATATTTTTTCTTTACCGTTGCGCTCGTTTTGACTGTATACTTCATACTTGGCGCTGCCGTCAAGCGCTTTCAGACTTATGGAATTGTTTTCAACCTCGCCGCCGTCCCGGAAAATAAACACCATAGCTTCGGACGCGTCCGGTTTTACATATTCGAAAGCGCGCCAATGATCAGTATTTTCAAGGATATTAAGTATATAAATATCTTCTTTGAACATATGCCGGTGAGCTTTATACATGATAATATGGCGCTTGAAATGGTCGTTGAACCCGAGAGGGGCGTTCGCGAGCCGCTGTCCCGCCATGCCTGTGATATTTCCCATGCTGAAACCGCCCTGCGACATGATGTTCCGGAAGAAATAATCCAAATACGAAACCTCGACATACGGCATAGCGTGCAACGATAACAGCGCTTCTTGCGAGCCGAACGCGTAAGAGCAGCTGCCCCACACATTCGGGCCGGTCATCGGTCCCGTGACAAACTGGTTTGTATATTCCGGGAAAAGCATATGGCAGCAATCTGTCGGGTTTGTTCTGGAAAGGCTCATGTCGTGTATACATTCCCAACCGCGCAGACGGGGGAAGCGTTCCATCAAATAAGCCATAATTTCGCGGCGCCCCGCAACGTTGGCAGCTACGCCGCCGTCCGGCGCGTGTCCGTGGTCGCTCCTGTTGCAGCAAAATGAAACTGTTGCCGACGGATCCCATTTTATCCAGTCTATATGCCATTTTTCCACAATATCGGCTATCTCTTTTTTCAGCCGCTGCACCACTTCGGGGTTCCCGAGACACAACTGCGTAGTCAGGGAGAGCGGCTGGACGTCGCAATGCAGGCGTTCGCCGTTTATCTCGGCATAAAAAGATTCCGGAAAGTCGCCGCGTTTTTCACGCAGCGCATCGACGCTATGAGGACACATCCACAAACCGAATATCATGCCTTTCTCATGGATTTTATCGGACAGATATTTCATGCCATGCGGAAATTTTACCGCGCTCTCTTTATAACTTCCGAGACCTGCGGACCAGTCGTTCGAGCCGGGCATAATACTCCCTTCCTCGTTCCACGACGCATCAAGCGTAAACGCGTCAAAACCCATAGACGACGCAAGTTCCAGATCTTCAAGATACATCTTTTCAGCCTGATCGTCGGTGTACCAAACGTTAAACGAAGATTCCGGCGAAGATTCGCCGATTGGCAACAGCGCGACAGAACGGAGCATTGCGCGCATTGCGTTGACCGCGTGGTCGCGCCCACCGCCTGCCAACGCCACAAAAACACGCGGCGTTGTAAAACGTTCGGCCGGTTCCAGATTGACCGATTGTTTTATGCGCGCGCCCGGCGCATTGATTATGCCCGCGTTTATGCTGATTGAATTTGAATTTTTATGCGGTCTTGCTTGAACTGTATAATAAGTATCGCTGCCCGGATTTGTGACGTTATATCCCGCCAGATCGCCCGCCAGCATCAACGACTGATTTCTATTTCGCGCGTTTATTACCGTCCAGCCGTTCCATTGGCAGAATTCACCGAAACGCTCGCTTGAATCAATTATGTCACCCGTTGAAGAAGCGTTTTTGCGGATACCGTATGTGTAAACGTCATATTTGTCCGTTTTTATTTCAAATAACGCCGGCTGGAGGCATTGTATATTGTTAAGAATTTTATCGGTGGGATTATAAAGAGAAGCGGACATGCCGAAGCCCGAAAATCCGGGATACAGCGAAAGTGTCCATGTAACTTCAGACCCGTCGCCGAGGATACCGGAAAGATTAATTTTGACCGTTCCGTCGCCGCTTGTTTCTTTTTCGCAGCGGCTGTATGAAAAAAGTACCGGATTTTCTCTGTCGCCGGGTATAATACATGCGCCGAACGGCGTCCCGCATGCCCAGTTATAATCATATCCGGGAATTATAAGCTCGTTTTGACTCAGCATACCGTCTGTATATTTGCATTTAATTCGAATTCTCCCGTTGTCAATAATCAACTCTTCATTGTTTAAAATTTCCTGTTTCATATTTTTGGTTCCTCGTATAATTTTTTATTTTATTCGCTTAAAATGTTTTCTACCGCTTTTTGTATGGTACGGTTGTATTTGTCCGCATTTTTTTCCGTAAGCGAAGCGAAAGTATTACTGCTCTTCACAAACGCGTAAGTATAATCCGTCCCGGATTCGGGCCATATCGTAGCGCCCAAGTCATATACTCTTGAGTTATATATAAGGTCAAGCATTTCTGCCGTGTCGCCGTCGCGCGAATATTTGTTTTTCAAAGCCATTTCATAATATGCCGGAATGATTTTATTGCGCGCCGAACACGCCATCGCTTCCATGACCGCGCCGGCGACCTCAATATTAGAGTTGAGGTTCGGGATTATGAACGGAAAGCCTCCGCAGACGCTGGAATAATAACTCTCTTGATCGGCTGTGAATTTCGGGAACGGTATAATGCCGAAATCGTCGGACATATCGCGTAAATCTATCGTTTCCGGTATCGCTCCGACGGAGAAAAGGCATTGTCCGTTTTTAAAGAACGCTATTTTACGCGCCACAGAACTGTCACCCGAATGGCTCGGCAGATTTGCGCCGATGGTCTCCATAAATACGCCGTCTTTAGAGTTTAATCCCGTAATAGCTCTGTCGGCTATGTCGAAAAATCTCTGATTGCCCGGAACTGCGAAATACGGAATGTCGTCTTTATCCTTTTCGATCAGGCATACTCCCGCCGACACCCAAAAACTTTGGGCTATATAGTAGTGTTCGCTCAGAATACCCCAGTTGTCCGCTTCGGTCATTTTGCCGTCCCCGTCAATATCTCTTGCCGCCGATTTTGCCATTTCGAAAAGTTTGTCATGCGTCCACGTTCCGGCCCTGACCAAAGCGTATGGGTCTTCGAGCCCCAGGTCCTGAATCTGTTTTTTATTGAAAAACGTCACGACCGTGGCTTCCAGAGACGACAGCATATCGTCGGAAAACGCCCAGTATAATTTGCCGCCGATAGTAAGCTGTTTATTCGTAACGGGGCTCCAGTACAGACGCGTAAGGTCTATATATGGCAGTTGGTCTATGGGATACAGCATATTTTCTCCCGCAGCCTGATGAGCTTCGCGGTCTATCTGCATATACATGTCATATGCGTCCGTTCCCGCTTTCGTATTTTTTCTCAGCGTTGCAAGCAGCTGGAAAAGATCTATTACCGCCGCGTTGAATTTTATATTAAAGCGATTTTCGATACTTTTGTTCCGCGCGTAAATCGCATCGTTCAATACTTCGCCTATGTCGGCTTCGGGATAAAGCGTCTCGTTTCTTAAATTGTATGTTCCAACTACCACCCTGTATTCATAGCCGCCGAAATCAAGTTCCGGCACTTCGTCGTAAAGCGCAGTCTCTTCAGTCGCGTCCGCGCTTTCGCTTACGTCCGGATTTGCCGCGTCTTTTTTTTCTTCGGGTTTATTATCGCCGCTGTTGTTGCAAGATGCCAAAACAACCGTAAAAGCCAATGTCAGAAATAATATCAAAACCATAATTCTTGTTAAGTTTTTTGTTTTCATTGTTCGACTCTCCTTTTAAAATTATACGGTTTTTTCATATCAAGCCATTCTTTTTTGTTTTCTAAAGCCATTATATCATATCAATAATAAAAAATCAACAAGGTTTGTAAATATTTTTTACAATACTCAGTATTATTATTGACGTCGCTATTAAAATTATACAAGAGGAGATTTTACAAAAGATGCGCCGGATTTTGCATATTTATTTAACTTTTCTTCGATTTCGATAAACGCTTTATTTTCACGAATTGGGTCAAATGCGCTGTTTTTCATTTTTTCAAGCAGTATCTTTGAAAAGCTTTCTGTCGAATTAAAAGTGAAAATACTTCCTGTGCCTTTTAACAATAAGGATGTATATTCAGTATTATATCCTTTATATTCCGTATCGATTTTTATCGCATTGTCTGACGATAACCGCAAATTTTCAATCGTTTTATCATAATCATCGGATTTTGCGCAGTCTAATGCTATTTCTGAATAGTGACCGAACATCATGAGTCCGAAATATCCGTAGTTCCCGTCCTCAATCATAACTTCGATTAATTTGACAATTTTTTTGCTGATAATAACAGCGTTTTCTGTATCTTTATAATTTGTCATATTTATTATGAGATGTCCGAAATATAAATGTATATTTTCCCGGTATTGTCTCATTTTTTTCTCGCCCTCATATAATTGAACAAACATGGCTTCACGGGCGATATTGGTATACGGCAATTTTTTCGCAAGTTCGATTGCTTTTTCGGTCATGCCTGCTTCCGGACTGGAATAGGCATAACAAAGGTTATGCAATGCCGAGAGCCTGCATTCGTCTTCGGTACATTCCGCGAGAATTTTTTCGCCCAGTTTTATGGCCTCATTTATTAATATCAGTGCTTCATCTTTTGGTTTTCCCCATTTTGTGCTTTGGAGATGCAACATAAGGCGTTCCATGATTTTATAACTGTTGGGATATTCTTTTAATCCTTCACGGAGTGTTGAAACAGCTTTTTCGCGGTCATTATCGGTTTGGCAATATTGTTCGGCGCGGAATATAATGTCATTTATTTGCTTTTCTTTATTTTTGACGTCAATCAGGGCTGACGCATGAAAAAAAAGATCAAGCACCAAAGAGGATTTTGATGAGGTAAACGAAATCGTAGGAGCAGCGATGACGCTTGACGCGGAGATTCACTTTGGAAATGT